>CAZCJT010000194.1:0-5437 GCA_964498565.1 uncultured Acidimicrobiaceae bacterium | reverse complement strand
GGCGAGCCCAGCGAGGAGCGCGAGGGCCAGCAGCGGGACGACCGCGGCCCGGAGCGCCGGGGTGGTCAGGCGAGGGAGCACGTTTCCTCCTCGAACCTGGTCGACTCGGCGATGCGCCACCCCGCGTCGGTGCGTTGGACGGTGAAGTCGATCTCGTACGCCGCGGGCTCGGGGGGCAGCACCACGCTGCCGTCGGCGGCCCGCTTGGTGATCTGGTCGTGTCCGCAGGTGCGGACGACGCCGGCGTCGCCGTCGATCGAGACGCCGAGGATCTCGAGCTCGTAGCCGCCCTCGTAGTACGACCCCTCGACCGCGTTCCCGGTGACCACGTCGATGACCCGGGCGAGCATGGGACCGGTGAACATCTCGCGGATGACCGGGTTGTTCGGGTCGTTCGGGTTCCCGAGCCGCTGGTGGTAGGTGGCGTAGCCCATCACCAGCTCTCGGACCTGGTCCTCGTCGGACGGCGCCTCGGTGGTGGTGGTGCTGGCCTCGGTGGTGGTCGTGCCCTGGGTCGTCAAGGTGGTTCCGCCGTCGTCGGCCTCGGTGGTGGGCGCGGTGGTGGGCGCGGTGGTGGTGTCGTCGTCGCCACAGGATGCGAGGGCGACGGACGCGACGGCCAGGACGGCGAGCAGGGCACGCCGTGGGCGGGCCGGGCGGTGGGGAAGGGAGGTGGTTCGCACGGTGGGGCTGCCGTGGTCTTTCAAGGAGGGCTGAGACGGACCATATCGCCAACCGTCAAGGGGCGCGCGTCATCCTGGGGTGTGCCCCGCCCGTTCGTGCGAGACCGCGACATCGTCGCCGAGGTGCTCGGCTCTGGTTGCACGACCCGGATGATGGAACGCAGCGGGCGACCGGCTTGAAGGTGGCTAGCTTCGCTACGGCACGGCCCTTCCTCGGGCTGTTGCTGCCACTCGACGCATCCACCAGCCGCGTGCAGCAGTGAGTGGCTGGTCAGACGGTTGTCGCTCCGAGGTGGGACTTCAGAGATCGGCGGATGCCGCCACCCGGAGGTCGGCGACGCGACGGACGATCCGGCTGCGTGTCTGCTTCGGCATGGTGCCGACCACGTAGACGCCACGCCGGAGGTGGCAGCCTCGCCGGCTCAGACGACGTCGCGGTGGGCCGGGGCTCCGGTCGTGGCGTGGCCGGCGGCCTGGCGGGCGTGGTAGCTGGAGCGGGTGAGCGGTGAGGCCTCGACGTGGCCGATGCCCATGGCCACGCCCTCGGCGGCCCAGGCCTCGAACTGCTCGGGCGGCACCCAGCGGGCGACCGGCAGGTGGTTGGTCGTGGGGCGCAGGTACTGGCCGATGGTGACGATGTCGACACCCACGCCACGCAGGTCGGCCAGCGTCTGGGAAACCTCGTCGTCGGTCTCGCCCATGCCGACGATGATCGACGACTTCGTGGTCAGACCGGCCGCCTTGGCCCGGGCGAGCACCGAGAGGGACCGGGCGTAGCCGGCGCTGGGACGCACGGCGCGCTGCAGCCGGGCCACCGACTCGATGTTGTGGTTCAGCACGTCGGGACGGGCGTCGAAGATGAGCTGCAGCGCGTCGGGGTCGCCCTTGCAGTCCGAGATGAGCGCCTCCACACCGACGTGCGGCGTACGGGCCCGGATGGCGCGGATCGTGTCGGCGACGTGGCCGGCGGCACCGTCGGGGAGGTCGTCTCGGGCCACCATGGTCAGCACGGCGAAGGTCAGGCCCATCTGCTCCACGGCCTCGGCCACCCGGGCCGGTTCACCCGCATCGAGCGCCATCGGCTTGCGGGTGTCGACCAGGCAGAAGCCGCACTTCCGGGTGCATCGCTCCCCCGCCACCATGAACGTCGCCGTGCCGTCGGACCAGCACTCGAAGATGTTGGGGCAGCCGGCCTCCTCGCACACCGTGACGAGGTCGAGCGAGCGCATCGTCTTCTTCAGGCGCACGTAGTCGTCACTGATGCGGACCTTGGCCTTCACGTGCTCCGGCTTGCGGGAGGAGATCGACAGCCCCTCGGTGACACCGGCCTCGGCCAGGCGTCCGGTGAGCCGGCTCGACGGCTGGCGGGGCGCCTGCACCTTGACGATGTGGCCGGCGCCCTCGCCCCGGCTGAACGGCGCCAGGTCGTCGGCCCGCTCCCGCCACACCACGTCGGCCCGCTCCCAGCCGGCGCCGCCCCACCGCTCGGCGGCGAGCCGGGCGACCACGTCGACCACCTGCTGCATCGTCGGTACACCGACGTTCTGGGCCGCGAGGCGTGCGTCGGGAGGCGTGCCCCGCGTCCCGGAACGGTCGCCCAGCTCGGCGGCGAGGGAGGTGACCGCCTTGTCAGCGATCCCACAGGGGACGATGTGGCCGAACATCGACATGTCGGGGTCGACGTTGAGGGCGAAGCCGTGCATCGAGCGGCCGCGGGTGAGCTTCACGCCGATGGCGGCGATCTTGCGTGGTGCGTCGCTGCCCGGCTCCACCCACACGCCCGGGTACTCGTCGAGGCGGCCGACGTCGGGCAGGCCGAGCTCCACGAGCGCGTCGATGACGAGCTGCTCCACGGAGCGGACGTAGGCGACGGTGTCGGCCATGCCGCCGCCCCGCTTTCCGGGGACGGTGAGGATCGGGTAGCCGACGAGCTGGCCGGGGCCGTGGTAGGTGACGTCGCCACCCCGGTCGGCCCGGACGAGATCGGCGCCCACCGACGCGGGTGGCACGAGCACGTGCTCCATGTCGGCCCGTACGCCGAGCGTGTACACGTGCGGGTGCTCGAGGAGCAGCAGGTGGTCGTCGGGGCTGTCGCGATGCAGTCCCTGCTGGAGGGCGTGGGCGTCGGCGTAGCGCACGGTGCCGAGCCAACGGATCCGGAGGGTCACGGGTCGAGGCTAGCCAGCACCGCGTCGGCCCAGACCTCGTGGCCGGCGCTGCTCGGGTGGTACTCGTCGGCCGCGAAGAAGCGCTCCGGATCGCTCGAGAAGGTGCGGCTGGTGCGCTCGGCCAGGTCGACGTGGTGCAGTCCACGGCGGCGGGCCACGCCGGCGATCGCGTCGTCGAGCTGGGCGCCCCGGAACCCGGCCACCTGGCGCAGCGGTGGGAGGAGGCGGGGGGCGGTGCCGATGTCGGGGATGCCGACGAGGACGAGGCGGGCGTCGACGCCGGCCTGCTCGAGCACGGTCTCGATGCGGTCCACCATGTCGACGTAGCGGTCCTCGAAGGTCGGCCGGCGGGTGAGCGCGGTGACGTCGTTGGCCCCGATGCTCACCAGCACGACGTGCTCCAGCCCGGGCGCCAGCACGCCGGTCAGCTCGGGGAGCTGCTCGTCCAGCACCTCGTGCACCTGGTCCCCGGAACGACCGAGCACGGTGATGATGACCGGACCGTCGGTGAGGCCCTCGGCGACCCGCCACGCCATCGACCCGGTGAAGTCCTCGGCGCCGACGCCCGTGCTGGTGGAGTCGCCGAGCCACACGACGTGCAACGGCTGCTCACCGGGGCGGACCGTGCGCTGGCGGGGCCGTCCCCCCGCCTCGTCGTCGAGCCGGCCACCGCTGGTGCGGGCGACCTGCACCTCGACGCCGAGGACCACCAGCGGCCCCACCACGACGAGCGCCAGCAGGGCGAGGGCGCGGCGGCGGGACACGCCGCGGACCCTACGAGGGAGGGCCGCGCCGTGTCCGACCATCTAGCGTCGCCTCGTGCCCCACCTGGTCACCGGCGCCGCCGGCTTCATCGGCTCCCACCTGGCCGAAGCCCTGGTGGACGACGGCCACGAGGTGGTGGGCGTCGACGCCTTCACCCCCTACTACGACCGGGCCGAGAAGGAGGGCAACCTCTCCCGGCTCCTCACCGACGATCGCTTCCGCTTCGTCGAGGCCGACCTGCGCGACGCCGACCTGGAACCCCTGCTCGACGACGTGGACGTCGTCTACCACCAGGCCGCCCAGCCCGGCGTGCGGCTCTCCTGGTCCGACGGCTTCGCCACCTACGACAGCTGCAACGTGCTCGCCACCCAGCGCCTGCTGGAGGCGGCCCGGCACGCCGGCGTCGACCGCGTCGTCTACGCCTCCAGCTCGTCGGTGTACGGCAACGCCGACGCCTATCCCGTCTCCGAGTCCGACCTCCCCCGACCCCACAGCCCCTACGGCGTCACCAAGCTCGCCGGCGAGCACCTCTGCGGCCTCTACGCCGCCAACCACGGTCTGTCCACCGTGTCCCTGCGGTACTTCACCGTCTACGGGCCGCGGCAGCGCCCCGACATGGCGTTCCACCGTCTCATCGAAGGCGCCCTCGACCAGACGCCGTTCCCGCTCTACGGCGACGGCTCCCACGTGCGGGACTTCACCTACGTCGGCGACATCGTCCGCGCCAACGTCCTGGCCGGCCGGGCCGATGCGGCGCCGGGGACGGTGGTCAACGTGTGCGCCGGCGGGTCCACCATCCTGCGCGACGTCATCGACGCCGTCAGCGCCGCCGTCGGCTCTCCGGTTCCGGTCGAGCAGCACGCCGAGCAGCCCGGCGACGTGCAGCGCACCGGCGGCAGCAACGACGCCGCCCGACGCGTCCTGGGCTGGGAGCCGCAGACCGCGCTGGCCGACGGCATCGCCGCCCAGGTCGCCTGGCACCGAAGCCGCCGCTGACCGAGCCGCCCCCTGCTACACCCGCGTTGCTACACCCGCACTGCCAGTTCCGAAGGAGTGGAACTGGCAGTTCCCCTGTAGCAGTCAGCCCAGCTCCTGGGTCCAGTCGATCGTCTCGAGGAGCTCCTTGACGCGGGCCAGGAACGCGGCGGCGTAGGCGCCGTCGAAGGCCCGGTGATCCCACGTGAGGGTGAGGTTGCCGGTGGGGTGGATGGCGATGGCCTCGGAGCCGTCGGGCAGGTCCACCACGACCGGGCGGCGCTTCACCCCGTCGGTGGACAAGATCGCGACCTGGGGCTGGTTGATGATCGGCATGGTCATGGTGGTGCCGTACGGGCCCGGGTTCGTGATCGTGAACGTGCCGCCGGACAGCTCGTCGGGCCCCAGCTTCTTGGACCGGGCCCGGGCGGCCAGATCGGTGATGCCCCGTGCGATGGCCCGCAGGCGCAGGCCGTCGGCGCCGGCCACCACCGGCACCAGGAGCGCCTGGAAGTCGAGGTCGACCGCGATGCCGAGGTTCACGTAGTTGTGGACGATCAGCTCGTCCTCGCCGAAGCTGGCGTTGACGTGCGGGAACTCCCGGATGGCATCGACCACGGCGCGGCTGACGAAGGGCAGGTACGTGAGGCTGAAGCCCTCGTCGGCCTTGAACTGGGCCTTGTGGGCGCCACGCACCCGGTCGACGGCGTCGAAGTCGACCTCGATCGAGGCGTACACGTGGGCCGAGGTGTCGACCGAGCGGCGCATGTGCTCGGCCGTGGCCCGACGGATGCGGGTGTGTGGGACGGCGGTGTCGCGCTCACCGGCCCGGGGTGCGGGTGCGGC
>CAZCJT010000193.1:0-5480 GCA_964498565.1 uncultured Acidimicrobiaceae bacterium | reverse complement strand
GTCGGCCAGCTCGACCGAGACGGGCCCGACCCCCTCGTGCAGCACCAGCGCACCGCCGGGCGCCAGACCGGCGTCGCCGAGGGCGAGCGCGGCGCCGACCGTCGGGTGGCCGGCGAAGGGAACCTCCTTGGTCGGCGTGAAGATGCGGGCCGACCAGGACCCGTCGGAGCGGGGCCGCAGGAACACGGTCTCGGACAGGTTCATCTCGCCGGCGATGCGCTGCATCTGCGCGCCGCCCAGCTCCGGCGGGTCGATGGCGACGGCGAGCGGGTTGCCCCCGTACGGCTCGTCGGTGAAGACGTCGTAGCGGAGGAGCGTGACGCGTTCGGTGTCCACCATGGCTCCAGCCTCGGCGGTCGGGAGGACCCGCGCCAACGCCTTCCCGAGGGGCACCGGTGGCGCCCGTACACTCGCCCGGGGGACGAAACGGACGGAGACCGATGACCAACGACGACGGATCAGGGGGCCGGAGCGGTCTCCCCAGCCCGGCGCCCCGCGGAGCCCACACCGACGGTGAGCTCTCCAGCATCTCTCGACGGGTGGTGACCTGGTACGTCGCCGCCGCCTCCGTCTGGATCGTCGTCAGCGACCTGGCGACAGCGACGGCGCTGGACGAAGACCTCGGCGAGGTGGGGGCCGACGTCACCAAGGGCCTCGTCTTCGTCGCGGTGACCGGGGCGATCCTCTGGATGGTGCTGCGCCGTCTGACCGGGGCGCACGACCGGCGCTTCGCCAGCTCGGTCACGGCCCAGCGGGACTTCTACCAGTCGATCCTGCGGTCGTCCTCCGACGCCATCATCATCTTCGACGACACCGGGACGCTCCGGTACGTCAACGACTCGTTCACCGGGATGCTCGGCTGGCTGCCCGGCGAGGTGGTGGGGCAGTCGGGCCGGTCCCTGCTGCACCCCAACGACGTGCGCTCCGCCGACACCTTCGGGGAGGACGTCCAGCGCGGGGGACGGACCCGCCGCACGTTCCGGTTCGCGCACCGGGACGGGACCTTCCGGGCGCTCGAGGTCTCGGTGTCGCCGCTCGAGCTGGTCGACGGCACGCCGGGCGCCGTGGTCACGGCACGAGACGTCAGCGACCGTTCACGCGGGGAGCAGCAGCTGCGGGCCGCGCTCGCCGAGGATGCCACCGGCCTGCCGAACCTGCGCATGTTCGTCGCCGAGATGGAGCGGCTCGGCGAGGTCAGCATCGTCGGCCTCGAGGCGATCGTCGTGCTGGTCGACATCGACCGCTTCAGCGACGTCAACGCCCTCCACGGCCGCTCCGGCGGCGACGCCGTGCTGCTCGAGCTCACGCACCGTCTGGAAGCCGTCGTGCCGGAGTCCATCGGCCTGTGGCGCCACGGTGCCGACGAGATCCTCGCCGTGCTCATCGAGAACCCGTCCGACGCCGAGGGCGTCACCGACCTGCAGGAGCTCGTGGATCGCATCCAGCGGGAGACCTCCGCGCCGCTCGCCCTGCAGGATGCCGAGCACCTGGTGTCGGTCAGCGTGTCGGTCGGCGTGGCCCGCCTCCCCATCGACCCGTCCTCCGACGGCGAGCCGCTCAGCTCCCGGATGCTGCGCACCGTCGAGGGGACCCTCGCCGAGGCCAAGCAGCACCCCGACCGCAGCGCCGTGCAGGTGCACCCGGAGAGCTCGCTCGCCGGCGAGCGCGCCCTCGTCGTGGCCCAGCTCCACCAGGCGGTCGAGCGCGGTGAGCTGGTCCCGCACTTCCAGCCCAAGGTGAGCCTGTCCGACCTGCGGGTGGTCGGCGCCGAAGCGCTCGTGCGGTGGCAGCACCCCGAGCGCGGTCTGCTGCTCCCGGCGGACTTCCTCCGTTCGGTGGAGGTGGCCAACCTGACCGGGGCGCTCACCCGCGGCGTCCTCCGGGACTCGCTGGCCCAGGTCCCCGGCTGGCTCGCCAGCGCCGGGTGCGATCCCGACTTCGAGCTGTGCGTGAACATCACGCTCGACGACCTGCGTCGGAAGCGCTTCGTGCACCACGTGTTCGATGCCCTCGAGTCGAGCGGCGTCGAGCCCCGCCACCTGTGCCTCGAGCTCACCGAGCAGACCATGCTGGAAGACGCCCTCGGCGCCAGCACGACCGTCGCCGAGCTCCGTCGGGCCGGCATACGGATCGCCATCGACGACTTCGGCACCGGCTACTCCAGCCTCGAGCACATCCGTGTGTTCGAGGTCGACACCCTCAAGATCGACAAGGGCTTCGTACAGCGCATCGGCGCCAGCCGGACCGACGAGGCCATCGTCGACTCGATCCTCGCCATCGCCGGGCGACTCGGCGTGAAGGTCACCGCGGAGGGCATCGAGGACGTCGACGCCCTCGAGTACCTGCGCGATCGAGGCTGCCACTGGGGCCAGGGGTTCCTCTTCAGCCCGGCCCTGCCCGTCGAGAGCTTCTCCCCGGGTGGTACCTGGGGAGCGCTGCTGAGGTAGCTGTGGCTAGTCGTTCTCCTGCACCAGCTCGATGAGCGTGCCGAAGCTGCCCTTCGGATGGATGAAGGCGACCGTGGTGCCGCGGGACCCCGGGCGGGGCGCCTGGTCGATGGCGGTGGCGCCCGCCGCCAGCATGGACTCGAGAGCCTGGGCGCAGTCGTCGACCCGGTAGCCGATGTGGTGCAGGCCCTCGCCCTTCTTCTCCAGGAACTTGGCGATGGGCGAGTCGTCACGGGTGGCGGCGGTCAGCTGGATGTAGGAGTCGGCCACCTTCACGAGGGCCTCCTCGACGCCGTCGGAGGCCACGATCTCGCGGTGGTGGACCTCGGCACCGAAGGCCTCGCCGTAGTAGGCGATGGCGGCGTCGAGGTCCTTGACGGCGATGGCGACGTGGTCGATCTCGGTGAGCAGCATGGGCCGGAATGTAGTGCGATCGGATCATCTCGAATCCCATCGCAGCGACCGGATCGGACATGATGCCGGTTGGTAACCGAGCCTGACCGGAGGACCCCGCCAGATGCCCACGATGACCAAGGCCTACGCCATCACCGCCGACGCCGTCGCCGCCGAGACCGAGGCCAACGGCGGGGACGTCACCGCCATCGACGTGTCCAAGGTGGTCCAGCTCGACGACCTCGAGCTCCGCGACCTCGGGCCTCGCGACGTGAGGCTGAAGATCCTGGCCGTGTCCGCCGAGCACAACATCGACCACGCTGCGACGGCCGACACGATCAACATCGCGGAGGCGCGGGGCGGCAAGATGTACCCCGGCAACTCTGCCGTCGGTGAGGTCATCGAGGTGGGCAGCGGCGTCGAGGGCTTCGCACCCGGGGACGTCGTCGTGACGCACTGCAACGGCGACCCCGACCGCTTCGGCTACCCGCTGCGCATCTGGGCCTACGACATGCCTGATTCGATCGGCTGGTACTCGAAGGAGGCCGTGGTCGGCGACTGGCAGATCATCCACGCCCCCCTCGACTCCGGGCTCAACCTGTGGGAGATCGCCGCCCTGCCCCTGCGGGCCCCCACCGCCTACCACCTGTGGCGCCGGGCGATCGGCATCTACCGGGTCAAGGTGCCCTACGAGCAGCAGGCCCGTCTCAACGTCCTCAGCTTCGGTGGCGGCGTCGGCGAGCTGTTCCTCATGCTGGCCAAGGCCGAGGGCCACAACGCCTTCTTCTGCGCCGGCTCCAAGGAGCGCCGCGACGCCCTCGAGAAGCAGGGCATCGTGGGCATCGACCAGAAGCAGTTCAACCGCTTCGCCGGCAAGGACGACGTCAAGGCGTTCAACAAGCACGTCAAGGAGCTCACCGACGGGGTCGGCATGCACCTCGTCTGCGACATGCTGCGCGGCCCCGTGTTCGAGGCCGGTCTCGCCGTGCAGGCCCGCATGGGCGTGAACGTCAGCGCCGGCTGGCAGCTCTCCCAGGTGGTCACCTACAACTCGACGGTCCAGTCGGTGAAGCAGGTCACCATCGACCACACCCACTACGAGACGCCCATCGGCTGCGTCGCGGCCACCGAGCTCTACGGCTCGGTGTTCAAGCCCACGATCCACGACGAGGTGTACTCCTGGGACGACCTGCCCCGCTGCTTCCAGGAGATGCACGAGAACACCCAGACCGGCATCCCCATCATCCGGGTCGCCGACGACATGCCCGACTCCGTGAAGGACCTCATCTGAGGTCTCCATTGTCGCCGGGCACACCGGCGTGGATACCGTTCCCACCAGCACAACCATCGACGGGGGAGTTGCCCTTATGTCCGGATCCGTGATCCTCACCGGTGCCCGCACGCCCATCGGCAAGCTGTCGGGGGCCTTCGCCTCCATGGCGGCCACCGACCTGGGTGGCGTGGCCATCAAGGGCGCGCTCGAGAAGGCCGGGATCGCTCCCGACCAGGTCGACTACGTGATCATGGGGCAGGTGATCCAGGCCGGCGCCGGCCAGATCACCGCCCGCCAGGCCGCGTTCAACGCCGGCATCCCCATGAGCGTGCCCGCCACGACCATCAACAAGGTGTGCCTGTCCGGCCTCAACGCCATCTACCTGGCCGACCTGATGATCCAGGCCGGCGAGGCCGACATCGTGGTCGCCGGCGGCATGGAGTCCATGACCAACGCCCCGTACCTGCTGCCCGGCGCCCGGGCCGGCTACCGCATCGGCGACCAGAAGGTCGTCGACTCGATGATGCACGACGGCCTCTTCTGCGCCTTCGACATGTGCGCCATGGGCGCCGGCACGGAGAAGTACGCCGCCTCCGCCGGCCTCGAGCGCCAGCCCCAGGACGACTTCTCGGCGGCGAGCCACCAGCGTGCCGCCGCGGCGGCGAAGAACGGCCTGTTCGACGACGAGATCGTCCCGGTGCCGGTGCCCCAGCGCAAGGGCGATCCGGTCATGGTGAGCGAGGACGAGGGCGTGCGCGGCGACACCACCGGCGAGTCCCTCGCTCAGCTGCGCCCCGCCTTCGACAAGGCCGGCAACATCACCGCCGGGAACGCGAGCCAGATCTCCGACGGCGCCTCGGCCACCATCGTGGTCTCCAAGGCCAAGGCCGAGGAGCTCGGCATCACGCCCCTCGGCGAGGTCGTCGGCTACGGCCAGGTCGCCGGTCCCGACCCGTCCCTGCTCACGCAGCCGAGCCGGGCCATCAAGGACGCCCTCGAGCGCTCCGGCCTGTCCCAGGACAAGATCGGCCTGTACGAGCTGAACGAGGCCTTCGCCGCCGTCGGCCTGGCGTCGATGAAGGATCTCGGCATCGGCGACGACGTCGCCAACGTCAACGGTGGCGCCATCGCCCTCGGCCATCCGGTGGGCATGTCCGGCAACCGCCTCGCGCTGCACCTGCTGCTCGAGATGAAGCGCCAGGGCGTCGAGTACGGCGCGGCCGCACTCTGCGGTGGCGGCGGCCAGGGCGACGCCATCCTGCTCAAGTCCATCAGCTAGCACCTCCCCGCACCGCCCCCGCTCTCCCGTTCTGGCCTACCGATTCCCCCGCATGCGGGGAAATCGGTAGGCCAGTTCGCTTTACGGG
>CAZCJT010000192.1:0-5520 GCA_964498565.1 uncultured Acidimicrobiaceae bacterium | reverse complement strand
CCCCGGGCGGCGATCTCGGCCTCGACGAGCAGCTCACGCGAGCCACGCAGCGCGTCGCCCCGCACGACGGCCCGGGCGGCCCCGGTGCGCACCATCGACTCGGTGGTCGCACCCCGCAGGGAGGAGCCGGCCAGGTAGGCCACCGCCTCGAGCAGGTTCGTCTTGCCCTGTCCGTTGCGGCCGATGATGGCCGTCGTGCCCGGAGGCAGCTCGACGTCGGCCGTCGCGTAGCTGCGGTAGTCGGCGAGCCAGAGGCGGCGGAGGTGGAGGGCCAGGGCTGCTACTGCACCCGCACCGGCATCAGCAGGTACAGGTAGTCGTCCGACGCCGGGGTGCGGACCACGGCCGGCTTCAGCGAGTCCATGGTGGAGAGCGTGATCTCGTCACCGGAGGCGGCCTCGATGCCGGCCAGCAGGTAGTCGGGGTTGAACGCCACGGTCAGGTCCTCGCCCTGGTACGTGGCATCCAGGCTCTCGGAGCCCTCGCCCACGTCCTGGGTGACCGCCTTCAGCTCGAGGCCGTCGCTCGACATGATCAGCCGGACGGGCGTGGCGTCGCGGGCGAGGAGCTTCACCCGGCGCAGCGCTTCGATGAGGGGCTCGCGGGACACGGTGAGCAGGTTGGGCTGGTTCTGGGGGATGAGCCCCTGGTAGTTCGGGTAGTCGCCCTCGATCAGCCGGGTCGTGAGCACGATGCCCCCGGTGTCACTGCTCGTGGAGAAGCTGGCGTCGCGCTCGCCGAGGCGGAGGGTGAGCTCGCCGCCGTCGCCGAGGGCCCGGCTGAGCTCGGCCAGGGCCCGGGACGGGACCAGCACCTGCTTGCCCGAGGAGAGCACGCTGACGCCCGGCAGGTCGCGCACGGCGAGCCGGTAGCTGTCGGTGGCCACGAGCCGCAGGCCGGCGTCCTCGGCGGCCAGGAGCACGCCGGTGAGGATCGGGCGGTTGTCGTCACCGCTGGCGGCGGGCAGGACCTGGCGCAGCGCACCGGTGAGCGCCTCGGCGTCGAAGCGCACCTCGTCGCCCTCGACCGCGGCGACGCGGGGGAACTCGTCCGCGGGCAGGGTCTTCAACGAGAACTCGGAGCGCCCCGACGCGATGCGGGCGTCGTCGTCCCCGGTCTCGAGCTCGACCGCGCCCGGCTCCAGGGCCTTGACGATGTCGTTGACCAGTCGGCTCGGGACCACGGCCACGCCGTCGGCCAGCCCGGCCACGGCCACGTGGACCGTGACCGTGAGCTCCAGGTCGGATCCGGTGATCGTGAGCCGATCGCCGGCGAGCTCCAGGCGCACCCCGGACAGCACGGGCAGGGTGCCGCGGCTGGCGACGGCACGCCCGGCCGTGGCCAGCGCCTCGGCGAGCACGTCTCGTTCACATCGCAGCTTCATGAGGGGTGTGCGCTCCTTGCGTCGCCAGCAGCCGCCCGGTCGAGCCGAGCCGGTCTTCCCGTCTTCCCACGGTGATGTTGTTCGGAGTCCGGAGGAGGTGGTGGGGGTTGTGGATTGTGGATACTGCCCCATCCGGGCAGGTCAGCGGCGTGATCGTCATCCAGCCGACGTCCCCAGCTCGCCCCGACGCGCCGGCTCCCGTCCACCCGGACGACACCTGCGTCCCCATCCGGGCCCATGAACCCCCACGGTGTGCACAGGCCCGTCCACCGATCGTGGCATGGCCCTGTGGAGGAGGCGCCCGCGGCCCCGTGCTGAGTCCCCACGCCGTCCCGTGCGCGTCCCCGGCCCGTCCCCACCTGGGACCGGCCTCGGCCCACAGGTTGTCCACAGGTGGGCCCGGTCATCCGTCGGCCTTCAACCGCTGGATGAGCTCCTGGACCTGTTGGAACACCTGGCGGCGCTCCTTCATCTGGGTCTTGATCCGGTCGACGGCGTGGATGACCGTGGTGTGGTCGCGACCGCCGAACTCCTTGGCGATGTTCGGGAAGCTCAGGTCGGTGAGCTCGCGGAACAGGTACATGCCCACGTGGCGCGCCGTGGTGAGCGGCCGGGTGCGCGAGCGCCCGATGAGCTCCTCGACCGTGTAGCCGAAGTACTCCGCCGTGGTGCCGAGGATCGTCTCGGGCGTGATGGGGCGGGCCTCGCGCTCGGCCACCAGGTCGGCGAGGATCTCGGTGGCCTTGTCGGTGGTGAGCTCCTCCCGGTTGAGCGACGCCCAGGCGGTGAGCCGGGTGAGCGCGCCCTCCAGGGCCCGGATGTTGTTGTCGTTGATGTTCTCGGCGATGAAGGCGAGGACGTCGTCGGGCACCGGGGACACCTCGTCCTCGGCCTTCTTGCGCAGGATGGCCAGGCGGGTCTCCACGTCGGGCGGCTGGATGTCGGTGAGCAGGCCCATGACGAAGCGGGTGCGCAGCCGGTCCTCGAGGGTGGGGATGGCGTCGGGCGGCCGATCCGAGCTCAGCACGATCTGGCGGTTGGACTGGTGGAGGTGGTTGAAGGTGTGGAAGAACTCCTCCTGGGTCTCCTTCTTGCCCTCGAAGAACTGGATGTCGTCCACCAGCAGCACGTCGATGTCGCGGAAGCGGCGCTTGAAGGCCTCGTTCGTCCCCTGGCGGATCGAGTCGACGAACTCGGACAGGAACTGCTCGGAGGTGACGTAGCGGACCCGGTAGGTCCGGTAGTTCTCCAGCACGTAGTTGCCGATGGCCTGGAGGAGGTGGGTCTTGCCCAGCCCGGCGTCGCCGTAGATGAAGAGCGGGTTGTACGACCGGGCCGGCGTCTCGGCCACCCGCAGTGAGGCGGCGTGGGCGAAGCGGTTCGAGTTGCCGGTGACGAAGGCGTCGAAGGTGTACTTGTCGTTCAGGGTGGAGCGACCCTCGGACGACTCGGGTGAGTAGGCCGCGATGCGGCTGGGCGCCCAGGTGGTGGCGGACGACCCGTCGGCGCCTTCGCTGCCGGTCCGGATGTCGGCCAGCTCGTCGAAGAGCGGCAGCTCCTGGGGTGCGGCGGGGCGGGCCTCGAGCGAGACGGCCACGTCGAGGCCCATCTCGGACAGGTTGGCCCGCAGCAGGGACAGGTAGCGCTCCTGCACCCGGTCACGCACGACGGTGGACGGGAAGCCGAGCACGAGGCGGGCGCCGTCGTAGCTGAGCGGTTCGACGTTCTGGAACGACGAGTTCCACACGACGCCCGAAACTTGTTCGCGGAGCAGGGCTGCGCAGCCCTTCCATACGGTCTCGGCGTCGTTCATGGACGAACCGCCTCCCGCTGTCCGATGCCAGGTATCCACAAGTCGGTCCACATGTTGTGGAAAAGAAAAGGACGACGACCGGGGTGCCGGGCGACGTCCGGGGTTCGCAACGGGTTCCGGTCCGGGGCGTTGCCCCTGGTGGGTGTCCCCGCCGTGGTTTCGCAACGTAGCAGCAACCAGAACGCCGGGTGCAAGGGGCTGGGGTGAGGATCTCGCGGATGGCGCATGTGACCGATGTCGCCCACCGGGTCGGACTGGTCCGATGCCCCGGTTGGTCGGGACGGGAGGCCCTGGGTAGCGTGGCGGGTTGGTCCGGCGCGCCGTCGCGCCCACCGCCAGGCGAACATCCACCGCGAACGCCGCCCCACCGTGGGCTGCCGCCCGCGGCGCCGGCGGTCGCAGTCGAGGAGGAACCAGTGAAGCGCACCTACCAGCCCAAGAAGCAGCGTCGTGCCCGCCGCCACGGCTTCCGTCACCGCATGGCGACCCGTGCCGGTCGTGCCGTGGTGCGCAACCGGCGCCAGAAGGGCCGCGCCAAGCTCTCGGCCTGACCGGTGTGGTCGTACCGGTCCGCTCCCGTGAGGACTTCGCCGCCCTGTCGCGGTCTCGTGCTCGCGGGCGGTCCGGTCCGGTCTGGGTCGTCCACGCCGCCGCGGCGCACGACGGCGAGCCGGTGGCCCGGGTCGCCTACGCCGTGTCCAAGAAGGTCGGCGGGGCCGTCGTTCGCAACCGCGTCCGCCGCCGCCTGCGCCCGCTGATGGACCAGCTCGACCGCGACCACGGACTCGCTCCCGGCGGCTACCTGGTGGGCGTCCGACCCGACGTCGTCGGGATCCCGGTCGTCGAGCTGCGCCGGCACCTGATGGCCGCGGTCCGCTCGAGCACGGGGGTCCGCACCCGGTGACCCGCGTCCTCGACCGGCTGATCTGGCTCTACCAGAGGGCCACCGAAGGCCGGGTCTCGCCCTGCCGCTACGTCCCCTCCTGCTCCACCTACGCCCGCGAGGCCCTCGCCCACCACGGTGCCGTCCGTGGCTCCTGGCTGAGCGTCCGCCGCCTCGTCCGTTGCGCCCCCTGGGGTGGCCACGGCTACGACCCGGTGCCCGGCGTCCCCGAGCCCGCCTCCAACCTCCCCCGTTAGGACGAACGCATGTTCGACGCAGTCTTCGAGTTCGCCGCCGGCATCCTCGACTTCTTCTACCGGATGGTGCCCAACTACGCCGTCGCCATCGTCCTGCTGACGTTGCTGGTGATGGTCATCACCACACCGCTCACGCTCAAGGGCACGCGGTCGATGATCAAGATGCAGCTCCTGCAGCCCGAGCTGAAGAAGATCCAGGAGAAGCACAAGGGCGGCGACCGCAACGAGATGAACCAGGAGTTGATGGCCTTCTACCAGGAGAACCAGCTCAACCCCCTGGGTGGCTGCTTCCCCCTCCTGGTCCAAGCGCCCGTCTTCCTGCTGCTGTTCCGCCTGATCCAGGGCCTCACCCGCTACGGCGACGACGGCACCTTCGACCCCAAGTACCTCGACCCGGGCAGCCGGCTGTACGAGTCCCTCGACGACAAGACCGAGATGTTCGCCTTCGGCCTGGACCTCTCCGAGTCGACCACCGACGCCCTGGGCCAGTCGATCCTCCACGGGCTGCCGTACCTCATCCTCATCCTCGTCATGATCGGCGCCCAGTACCTCCAGCAGAAGCAGGTGTCGGCCCGCGGGTCGAGCGCGGCGGCGATGCCCCAGCAGCAGCTGCTGCTCAAGGTGATGCCCGCCTTCTTCGGTGTGATCTCCATCGGTTTCCCGGCCGCCCTCGTCGTGTACTGGGTGACCTCGAGCGTCTACCGGATCGGCCTGCAGGGCTACATCACCAAGTCGCTCTACGGCGGTGACGACTCCCCCGGTGCCCAGGCCCGGAAGGCGGCCGACGAGGCCCGCGCGATGAAGGAGAAGCAGAAGGGCAAGGACAAGGACACCGACACCGGCAAGGCGGCCGGCGGGAACGGGCGGTCGACGTCGGTGAAGCCGCCGGCGCGCAGCGCCGAGGGGTCGGGCTCGGGTCCCATCGCCGGGAACGGCCGGTACCAACCGGCGTCGAAGAAGAAGAAGCGGAAGAAGAGGTAGCCGCGGGTGCAGTGGGTCGTGACCACTGGCCGAACCGTGGAGGAAGCCCGGGAGCGAGCGCTCGATGCGCTCGGGATCGACGACAGCGACCTCGAGGTCGAGGTCCTCGCCGAACCCCGCTCCAGCCTGTTCGGACTGCGCCGCACCGACGCGCGCGTCCGGGCCCGGGTGCGGCCGACCCGGCCCCGTCCCAAGGTCGACC
>CAZCJT010000191.1:0-5541 GCA_964498565.1 uncultured Acidimicrobiaceae bacterium | reverse complement strand
GCCGATGGAGGACCCGGGAGGGCTCGAGGCCACGCTCGGCCAGCTGGAGCGGACCGTCGACGCCGCCGTCAGCCGCGGCGGCGAGGCCACCGCGGCCGAGACGCGGATGTCGCTGGCCCTGCGAGCCATCGACCACGGCATCGTCCTGTTCGACGAGTCGGGCGAGGTCGCGTTCCAGAACGCACAGGCCAAGGTGTTCCTCGGTGCCCGCTACGGCGACGCGGTGGTGGAGTCCTCGATCGACGAGCTGGCGAAGCGGGCCCTGGAGGGCCACGACTCGTCGCGTACCCTCGAGCTGTTCGGCCCGCCCCGCCGCACGCTCGTGCTGTCGGCCGATCCGCTCGACGACGGGCACCGCAGCATCGGCGCCCTCGTGGTCATCGAGGACATCACCGAGCGGCGTCGGGTCGACGCCGTCCGCCGCGACTTCGTGGCCAACATCAGCCACGAGCTGAAGACGCCCGTCGGCGGCCTCGGCGTGCTGGCCGAGGCCATCGTCGACGAGGCGGACCTCACCGTCATCCGCCGCCTGGCCCAGCGCATGAACCACGAGGCGATGCGGGCCAGCCGCACCATCGACGACCTGCTCGAGCTGTCCCGGATCGAGGCGGGGGAGGCAGCCGTCCAGGACCCGGTGGCGGTGCACCTCGTGCTGGCCGAGGCCGTCGAGCGGGCCGCCGGCGCCGCCGAGCACCGCGGCATCGTCCTCGACCTGCAGGAGCCCTCGCACCGGCTGCAGGTGCGGGGCGACCGGCGCCAGCTCGCCTCCGCCGTGTTCAACCTGCTCGACAACGCCATCAAGTACAGCGAGCCCGGGTCGGCGGTCCACGTCCGGGCCTCGGTCCAGGGCGACATGGCCCACCTCGTGGTCGCCGACGAGGGCATCGGGATCCCGCGTCGCGATCTCGAGCGCATCTTCGAGCGCTTCTACCGCGTCGATCGGGCCCGCAGCCGGGACACCGGGGGGACCGGCCTCGGGTTGGCGATCGTGCGCCACGTGGCGTCCAACCACGGCGGGAGGATCACCGTGGAGAGTCGCGAGGGCGGGGGGTCGACCTTCACCCTCGTGCTGCCCCTCGGTGACGGTCCTGCGAACGTGATCGACGACGAGGAGGGCCGCTGACGTGGCCGAGCTGACCGTGCTGGTGGTCGAGGACGAGGAGTCCTTCGTGGAGGCCCTCACCGTGGGGCTGTCCCGGGAGGGCTTCCGCGTGCAGGTGGCGAGGGACGGTGACGCCGCGCTCGAGATGTTCGACGCGGTCCGCCCCGACGTCGTGCTCCTCGACGTGATGCTGCCGAAGGTGTCGGGCATCGACGTGTGCCGCGAGCTGCGGAAGCGCTCGCAGGTGCCGATCATCATGGTGACGGCCAAGGGCTCCGAGATCGACACCGTGGTCGGTCTCGAGGTGGGCGCCGACGACTACGTGACCAAGCCGTACCGCATCCGCGAGCTCGTGGCGCGCATGCGAGCTGTCATGCGTCGGACCGCCGAACGGGGCGAGGACCTCCCCACCGACGCCATCCAGGTCGAAGACATCGCCCTCGACCCGGAGCGGCACGAGGTGCGCATCCGGGGCGAGCAGGTCCAGCTCCCGCTGAAGGAGTTCGAGCTGCTCCACGTCCTGCTGGCCAACGCCGGGCGCGTCATCACGCGCGAGCAGCTCATCGACCGGGTCTGGGGTTCGGACTACGTGGGCGACACCAAGACCCTCGACGTGCACGTCAAGCGCCTGCGGGGCAAGGTCGAGGCCGACCCGGCGCACCCCCGGCGCATCGTCACGATCCGGGGCCTCGGCTACAAGCTCGAAGCCTGACCGGCGCGGTCGCATTCCGCGGGGCCAGCCCTACGATGCGATCGATGGCACCCGACGGCTGGCGATCTCTCCCGCCACCGCGGCAGGGTGCCGAAGCCTTCGAGGTCACGCCGTTCGGGCGCCTCGCCCGGGCTCACGCGACGGCCGTCGCCGGCGACACGCTCGTGACCATCGCGCTGGCCGGCACGCTGTTCTTCTCCATCGACGTGGCCGAGGCCCGCGGCGAGGTCTTCCTGTACCTCGCCCTCACCATGGCGCCCTTCGCCGTGGTCGCCCCGCTCGTCGGCCCTGCCCTCGACCGGGCTGCTGGCGGGCGGCGGTGGATGGTCATCGCCTCCTCGGGCCTGCGCGCATTGGTCTGCCTGCTGATGGTCGACCACGTGGACTCGCTGCTGCTGTTCCCCCTGGCGTTCCTCCTGCTGGTGCTGGCCAAGAGCTACCACGTGGCCAAGTCCGCCCTGGTGCCCACTGTGGTGCACTCCCACGAAGGCCTGGTCGAGGCGAACTCCAAGCTGTCGCTGATCAGCGGCATCGTCGGATTCATCGCCGCCGTGCCCGGCGGGCTGCTGCTGCGCGTCGGCGGTAGCGAGTGGGTGCTGGCCCTCGCCGCTGTCGTCTTCGCGGTCGGGGCAGGAGTCTCCTGGCGGATCCCGAAGCTCCAGGTCGCTGACGAGCCCGAGAGCTCGGAGGCCAAGGCCGAGCTGCGCGGGGCCGGAGTCCTGCTCGCCGCCTCAGCGATGGCCCTGCTGCGCGGGATCGTCGGCTTCCTCACGTTCCTCCTCGCCTTCGCCCTGCGCACCGACGGGTCTCCGACCTGGCACTTCGGCGTGGTCATCGCGCTCTCCGGCATCGGCTCGTTCCTCGGTGCGGCCGTGGCCCCGCCGCTGCGCCGCCAGACCAGCGAGGAGCACATCATCTCCGGGTCCCTCGTGCTGGTCGCGGTGCTCGCCGTCGCCGGCACGTGGATCGGCTCGCTCCCCGGTTCAGCCGTCGTCGCGCTCAGCGTCGGCATCGGGGCGGCATGCGCCAAGCAAGCGTTCGACTCGATCGTGCAGCGCGACGCTCCCGACGCGAACAGGGGTCGCTCCTTCGCCCGGTTCGAGACCCGCTTCCAGCTCGTCTGGGTCGGTGGAGCCATCCTCGGCGTCGTTCCGATGCCGACATGGCTCGGGTTCCTGCTGGTGGCGGGCACCTCGGCCTTCGCCGGCATCTCCTATGCGGCGGGGTCACGCGGGGTCCGCGACGTCGACCAGCGTTGGACCAGGCGGCGGGCCCGCCGGGCTGGTGCCGCCGGGGGGTCCGAGGTTGGCCCGACCACGACCATGCCGTCGGTGCCCCCGACCATCGCCATCCCCGGCAGAGCTCGGCCCGTCGAGGACCCGACCATCGTGGAGGACCAGTGAGCACCCGGATCGTCGTGCTGGCCGACACCCACGTCACCCGCGGCTCGGCTCGCCGCCTGCCCGATGCCGCCTATGCCATCCTCGACACCGCGGATGCCATCTGGCACGCCGGCGACGTGCTCGTGCCCGAGCTGCTCGACGAGCTGGCCGGGTTCGGCCCAGTGGTCGCCGTGCTCGGCAACAACGACCACGAGCTGATCGGGGTCCTCCCCGAGCGCATCGAGGAGACCGTTGACGGCGTTCGCATCGCCATGGTCCACGACAGCGGCGCGACCAAGGGTCGGGAGCGCCGGATGCGCAGCTGGTTCCCCGACGCCGACCTCGTGGTGTTCGGGCACAGCCATCTGCCCGTCGACGCCGACGGCGAGGACGGTCAGCGGCTGCTCAACCCGGGCTCGGCCACCCAGCGCCGCAAGGCCCCGACCCACACGCTCGGCGTAGTGACCTGCGACGACGGCCGCCTGCGGACCGAGATCGTCGACCTCGCCTGAGGACCCGGTCCGGGTGCTAGCCGGGCTGGGTGTCGATCTCGATGCGGGCCAGCCAGAGCCCGGGCGCTTCGATGTCGGCCGGCGTGGGCAGGAACGCCTCGCCCGCCCACAGCTGGTCGAGCGCCTCGAAGCCGGCCCGCTGCACCACACCGTCCACGAAGGCCGCACCCTGGTCGTAGGTGGCCTGCCCCAGCTCGAGGCCGAACAGCCGGGCGACGAAGCGGTCGGACTCGTCGGCCTCGACCCGGCGCCGGCGCACCGCCTCGGTGATCATGCCGTAGCTGGAGATGAGGCCGGTGCCCACCGCGTCCATCACATGATCGACGTAGCCCTCGATCAGGGCGACCAGCGCCTCGAGGCGGGGGAGCAGCGCCCGCTGGGCATCGGTCTGGATGGCGCCGAGGATGACCTCGGGGTCGCCGAACAGCCCCTGGAGCTCGGCCATCGACGACTCGGGATCGGACATGTCCACCGATCCGAGCCGGTCGCCCAGCGCGCCGGCGTCGGGACGGAACCCGGCCGCGTACTCGCGGAGGCCCCCCTCGAGCGCCGCCCGGACGTGGGGCACGGCGAGCACGGCGTGGTGCGCGATCTCGTGCGTGCACAGCCAGAGCAGGAGGTCCTTGCGGTCGATCGACCAGTCGTCGGCGAAGGCGGTGACGTTGGGCAGCACCAGCAGCAGCTCGTCGGACGGCTCGCGGGGGATCGGCAGGTCGTACTGGCCGAAGCTGCGCTGCGCGAGGTGGCCGATCATCCCGCCGGCCGTCACGCTCAGCATCATCGGGGCCATCGACCCCATGAGCTGGGAGAGGACGGCGGCGAACGGGTCGCCCTGGGCCTCGGGATCGCTGGATGCCTGGGGCGTGCTGGCGAGCGACGTGGCCAGGGATTCGAACAGCGGCTTGTAGGCGTCGAGGCTCCGCTGCACCCACTGCATGCGGGTCACCGGGACCACCTGGACGCCCCGTCCGGTCATCGAGGTGGTCAGGCCGGTCTTGTTGGCCACGTGCAGGTCGGCCACCCGGGCGAGCTGCTCGACGTCCATGCGTGCGATCGGGTCGATGTTGGCCTCGGACTCGCCACCGGAGGCGACCTGCATCGCCATCTGGCGGGCGGCATCCCACTGGAGGCCCCCGCCGGCGCCACCCATCCCGCCGAGCATGCGCCCGAGGTCGCCGAAGAACGGCAGGCCCCCGAAGGGGTCGTCGTCACCGGTTGGACCGAAACCGCTCATCAGGAGCATCGTAGGGCGATGGCACGGATCGCGGTCACCGGTGCAGCGGGCCCGGTGGGTCGCCGACTGTGCGCCCTGCTGGCCGCCGATCCGGAGGTCGAGCTCGTGCGCGCCATCGACCGCCGGCGGGTGCACCTGCCCGACCGCGTCCGGGGGGACCCTCGCCGCGACCGCATCGAGGTGTGCCGGGTCCACCTGCGCGACGCCGACCTCGACGCCCTGCTGGACGGCATCGACGTGGTGTGCCACCTGGCGGCCTCCGACCCGCTGGAGGACGTGCCCGTCGAGCACGACCTGGTCACCACGTCGCGGCTGCTCGACGCCATGGGCCGGGCCGGCACCGGCCAGCTGATCGCCCGGACCTCGGCCACCGTGTACGGCGCCTGGCCCGACAACCCGGTCCCCCTCACGGAGGCAGCCGAGCTGCGGCCGAACGCGGAGAGCCCGTGGGTGCAGGTCCGGGCGCGGCTGGAGGAGCGCGTCCGCGAGTTCGCGTGCGAGAACCCCGACGTCGCCGTGGCCGTGCTGCGCCCGAGCGTCACCGTGGCCGACGAGGGATCCGACGAGCTCGGACGCGTCCTGGCCGCGGCCCGCGTCCT
>CAZCJT010000190.1:0-5567 GCA_964498565.1 uncultured Acidimicrobiaceae bacterium | reverse complement strand
CACCCCGCGCCGTCGGCGACCCGCCCTTGGCGGTGCGCCCCGAGTGGGCGGCCCCGGTCGGGCCCGCGCCCGACGTCGGGCTCCTCGACCACGACACGCTCGTGCTGTCCAGCACGCCGGACGAGACGTTCCGCCGGCTGGTCGAGGCGACCCACGAGATCGGGGAGATCTCCTACCTGGACCGCAGCTCGGCGATCTTCGAGGCCGTGCTGACCCTCGACGACGGCACGGCGGCATCGTTCGTGGTCAGCCTCCAGTGGCGAGCCCACGACGCGACCTGTGAGGCGTTCTGCACGCTGGAGGCGCTGGGACGGCCCGAACACCTCGACGTCGGCGGGGTCCTCCAGCAGCTGGCCGCGTACATCGGACCCGACCGCATCACCTGAACGGGACGAAGCGGGCATTCCGCCGAGCGGCCTGACCCCAGGGTCAAGGGTGAGTAGTGTCGGGCGTCACACCAGCGGTCGGGGGATCGCGGGCCGAACCAAGGGGATGATGATGACGCCGTTCCGACGTCGGTTGCTCGCACTGCTCGCGGTGCTGTCCGTGCTCTTCACCGCCTGCGGGGGTGACGACGACACCGGTGACTCCGGGTCGGACGACGCGACGGAGGACGGAGCCGGCGTCCGGGACAACACCGAGGACGCAGCGGCCGAGGACGGCGAGCCCCAGTACGGCGGCTCGGTCACCATCGGTCTCGAAGCCGAGACCAACGGCTGGCTCCCCGGCACCTCGCAGCCTGCCAACGCCGGCTACACGGTGTACACCGCCATCTACGACCCCCTCGTCGCTCGCGTCGAGGACGGCTCCATCGAGCCCTACCTCGCCGAGACCATCGAGCCGAACGAGGACTACACGCGCTGGTCCGTCGCCCTCCGTGAGGGCATCAAGTTCCACGACGGCACCGACCTGACCGCCGACGTCATCAAGACGATCTGGGACGAGTACCTCACCGCGGACGGGGCCAACACCAAGGGCGGCCTCGAGGGCAAGACCGTCGAGGTCACCGGCCCGCTCACCTACGACTACGTGCTGGCCGAGGGCGACGCCGCCTTCCTCGACACGCTCACCCTCACCCCGGGATTCCCCTTCTCGGTCGAGGCGGCGAAGGCCGCCGGCGAGGACGCCGCGTCGCGTCCCGTGGGCACCGGACCGTTCACCTTCGAGTCCTGGACCCGCGACGGTCATCTGGTGGTCAAGCGCAACGAGAGCTACTGGCGCACCGACGACAACGGGAACCAGCTCCCCTACCTCGACTCCATCACCTTCCGTCCCATCCCCGACGAGGACACCCGCCTCGACAGCGTGGCCTCCGGCGACATCGACATCATGCAGACGCTGCGCCAGAGCATCGTCCGGGGCGCCCGCGAGCTCGTCGACGGCGGTGGCTACAACACCTACGAGTGGCTGGGCAACAACGGTGGTGCCGGCATCATCAACACCATGAAGCCCCCGTTCGACGACAAGCGGGTCCGCCAGGCCCTCGTGCACGCCGTCGACCAGGAGCAGATGATCGAGGTGCTCGGCGGTACGGGCATCACCCCACCCCAGACCCAGTGGTTCACCGAGGACAGCCCCTGGTACTCCGAGGCGGCCGCCGAGGCCTGGCCGGCCTATGACCCCGACGAGGCCAAGGAGCTGCTGGACGACTACATCAACGACCCCGACCGGTCCGACGGCCAGGCGCCCGGCACCCCGATCAGCTTCACCTACGACTGCCCGCCCGACCCCTCGCTGGTCGAGCTGTCCCAGGCCTACCAGGCCTTCTGGCAGCAGGTCGGCCTCGAGGTCAACCTCGACTCCAAGGAGCAGTCGGCCCACATCACGCAAGGGATCGGCACCGAGAACGAGCCGTTCCTGCGGGGCGACTTCGACGTGCAGTGCTGGCGCCTCGGGTCCCAGGCCGACCCCTACTCCATCTGGGACAGCGCCTTCGGACCGGT
The DNA here is from genome assembly GCA_964498565.1 of uncultured Acidimicrobiaceae bacterium. Classification (GTDB taxonomy): domain Bacteria; phylum Actinomycetota; class Acidimicrobiia; order Acidimicrobiales; family Salinilacustritrichaceae; genus Salinilacustrithrix. Next base: position 3,624 of record CAZCJT010000190.1, on the reverse strand, counting down.
CGAGAGCGAGGTGCTCAACGTCAGCGACTGGACGCACCCGGACGTCACGGCGAAGCTCGAGGAGATGCGGGTGGAGGGCGACATCGAGGCCCGCAAGCAGCTGGTCGAGGACATCTCGCTGATCCTCGCCGAGGAGATCCCGAACTTCTGGACCGGCGGCACGGCCACGGCCATCGTCGCCCGGGAAGGCGTGAAGGGCATCCTCGACGCCAAGACCCCGTCGGGCACAGCGATCGACGGTGCGTCCGACTCGATCATCCGCACGACGTACCTGTGGCTCGCCGAGTAGCGGCGAGGAGCTGAGCACGTGAGGGAGACGAGGAAGGAGGAGGCATGAGCGTGCGCAGGATGGTCGGCCGACTCGCCGTGCTGGTGGGCGTGCTGCTCGCCGTCTCCTTCCTCACCTTCGCGATGCTCAACGCCCTGGGCGGCGACCCGGCGCTGGCGATCGTCGGCGCCGACAGCGCCGACCCGGAGACGCTGGACGCCGTGCGGGACGAGCTGGGCCTGAACGACCCGTTCCTCGTGCAGTACGCGGACTGGGTCACCGGCGTGGTCCAGGGTGACCTCGGGCGGTCCTACAAGACGAGCCAGCCCGTCGCCGAAGCCATCGGCGAGCGGGTGCCGGTCACCGCCGAGGTCGGGCTCCTGGCGATCGTCATCGCCCTGCTCGTCGCCGTGCCCCTGGCCGTGGGGACCTCCTACAAGGCCGGCACCAAGGTCGACAAGAGCACCAGCGCCGTCACCTTCGGGCTGCTGTCGATCCCCAACTTCTTGCTGGCCTACTGGCTCGGATACATCGTGGCCGTGAAGTTCGGGTGGTTGCCCCGGTCGGGGTGGGTCCGTCTCAGCGCCGACCCCATCGGCAACCTGCGCACCGCCATCCTGCCGGCGCTGTCGCTCGCCATCGCCGAGATGGCGGTGTACACCCGGATCCTGCGCAGCGACATGATCCAGACGCTGCAGGAGGACTACCTGCTGATGGCCCGGGCCAAGGGTCTGAGCACCAGGCGGATCCTGTTCCTGCACGCGCTGCGCCCCTCGACCCTGTCGCTCATGACCGTCATCGGCGTGCAGTTCGGGGCCCTCATCGGCGGCAGCATCATCGTGGAGCAGATCTTCGCCCTCCCCGGCATGGGCAACTACCTGCTGAACGCCATCTACGAGCGCGACTACGTCGTGGTCCAGGGCGTCGTGGTGGTCATCGCGGCGTCCTTCGTCATCGTCAACTTCGCGGTCGACACCGTGTACCGGCTGCTCGATCCCCGCATCAAGGTCTGAACATGGCTGACGTGTCCGACGAAGCGCGCTCCGAGCAGGCGGCGCCCATCACCCCCACCCCGGCGCCCGTGCTGCTCGAGGACGTGGCCGACACCGAACGCACGGGCCGCAGCGCCTCCACCGACGACCCTGCCGAGGACGACGGGCGGTCGAAGCGTCGGGCGCTCGGCATCACGTTCTGGCTGGCGGTCGCCTGGATCGTGGTGGTGGGCATCGCCGGGTTGTTCTCCGGGTTCCTGCCCACCGTCGACCCCAACGAGATCGACATCCCGGCCAAGTTGGCGGGCCCCTTCTCCGAGGGCCACGTGCTCGGAACCGACGGCCTCGGCCGCGACATCCTGGCCCGACTCGTCGACGGCGCCCGGGTCTCCCTCACCGTCAGCCTCACCGCCGTGGCCGTCGGCATGCTGGTGGGCGGCCTGCTCGGGACCATCGCCGGCTTCGTCCGCGGCGTGTTCGACGTCTTCTTCGTCGCCGGCATCAACGTCATGCTCGCCTTCCCCGGCATCGTCTTGCTGCTGGCGCTGGTCTCGGTGCTGGAGCAGAGCCTGGTGAACATCTCCCTCGTCATCGGCGTGCTGTCGATCCCCATCTACGCACGCGTGGCCCGGGCCAACGCGCTGGCCGTGTCCGAGCGGGACTACGTGCTCGCCGCCCGAGCCGTCGGCGCTACGCAACGCCGGATCCTTTTCCGCGAGATCCTCCCCGTGGTCCTCATGCCGCTGCTCGCCTTCGCGCTCACCGCACTCGGCGTCGTCATCGTGGCCGAGGGCACGCTCGCCTTCCTCGGCCTCTCCGTCGAGCCGCCGGCCGCGACGTGGGGTTCGATGATCGCCGAGGGCCGCCGCCACGACGAGACGCACCTGCACCCGGTGATCATCCCGTCGCTGGTCCTGTTCCTCACGGTGCTGTCGTTCAACTTCGTCGGTGAGGCCCTCCGGGCGCGGTTCGCCGATCTCGATGCCAAGGTCTGAACTCGGGCACGAAGTTGACTTTTTCGGGCACCGAAACTTACGGTCCCGGCCCGAATGGAAACGATCTCCAAGTCCGAGCGCGAGCTCCTGAAGGCGATCTACCGGCTGTCACAGGGGGCCAACCAGGCCGAGGCCCACACCGGCGCCCTCGCCGAGAAGCTGGGCCTGTCCCCCTCCACGATCACCACGGCGATCAAGCGCCTCGCTGATCGGGGGCTGCTGGACCACACGCCCTACCGGGGCGTGGAGCTCACCGAGTCGGGCAGCCGGATCGCCATCGCCAGCATCCGCCGGCACCGCATCGTCGAGCGGTTCCTGGCCGACATGCTCGGCTACGCCTGGAACGAGGCCGACCGGTTGGCGGCGACCTTCGAGCACGAGCTGCCCCAGGAGGTCGAGGACCGGCTCTTCGTGGCCCTCGACCGCCCCGACTCGTGCCCACACGGCTTCCCGATCCCCGCTCCGGAGGTGGCCGACATCCCGTCCCTGCCACCGCTGTACGACCTCGAGCCCGGCGACGTCGCCACGGTGGCCGTCCCCGGCTCGACCGACCCCGAGGTCGTCGCCTTCCTCGACCAGATGGGCCTGCGCCCCGGCGGTCGGGTGCACATCAAGGAGAAGCACCCCTTCGACGGCCCGCTCGTGCTGGTCGTGGAGGGTCCCGACGGTGAGGCGACGCGCACCCTCGGGGCCACCGTCGCCAACCAGGTGTTCGTCCAACGGGTGTCACCTGCCCCGCTCACCACCCCCTACCAGTAACCACGACAGGAGAATCCCCAGTGGAAGCCATCCCCTACCTCGCCTTGGTGAGCGCACTGGCCGCACTCGGCCTCGCGTTCTACTACTTCGGCCTGGTCAAGAAGGAGAGCCCGGGCAACGAACGGATGCGCGAGCTGATGCTCGAGATCCAGGCCGGCGCCCAGGCGTTCCTCCGCCAGGAGTACACCTACGTGGCGATCTTCGTGGTCGTCATGGCTCTGTTGGTCGCGATCCTCGTGAACCCGGTCGGCGCCATCACCTACGTGCTCGGCGCCGTCCTGTCGGCCACCGCCGGCTACGTCGGCATGACTGTGGCCACCATGGCCAACGCCCGCACCACCGAGGCGGCACGCGTCGGCGGCCCGGCCAAGGCCCTGCCGCTCGCCTTCCGCGGCGGCGCCGTCATGGGCTTCTCCGTCGCCGGCCTCGCCCTCGCCGGCCTCGCCCTCGTCTACATCGTCTTCGTGCAGCTGCTCGAGGTCGACGAGGCGTTCGAGATCCTCACCGCCTTCGGGCTCGGTGCCAGCTCCATCGCGCTGTTCTCACGCGTCGGCGGCGGCATCTACACCAAGGCCGCCGACGTCGGCGCCGACCTGGTCGGCAAGGTCGA
>CAZCJT010000189.1:0-5587 GCA_964498565.1 uncultured Acidimicrobiaceae bacterium | reverse complement strand
CCGAGCGCTGCGCCGACTCGACCGCGGCCATCGCCGCCGCCGCTGCATCCAACCGCTCCCGCGCCACGGACGCGACATCAGCGTCTCGGGCGAACGTGGCGGAACCGGCCATGCACCCCATTCTCCTCACCGGGGGTGACAGGAATGCCCGGGAAGGCGACCGCGAGCTCGCTCCCACGAGGACCCAGACCATGGCACGCTCGACGGAGGCCGACGCAGCTCCGCCTGCGCCCGATGCGGTCGACAACGAGGTGGCGACGAGGGCGGCCCACGCCGCGCCGGTACTGGATCCGGTGCGCCTCAGCCCATGCGCTCGAGGCGCGAGGCGGCCTGCTCCCAGTCGGTCATGAGACGGACGGCTTCGTCCTTGGCCTGGTCGAGGGCGGTGGTGAGCTCGGTGAGCTTGTCGGCGTCGGCGTAGACCTCGGGGTTGCCGAGCGCGCTCTGCAGCTCGGCGACCTTGGCCTCCGCCCCCTCCCACTGCTTCTCGAGCCGGTTCACCTGCTTGCGGAGGTCACGCTCCTGCCGGCTGCCGCCGCCACCGCCCTTCTCGACCTTGGCCGCCCCGGTCGGCGTGCTCCGCCCCGGCGCCTTCGTCGGCTGGGCCGGCCCTTTGGCCTTCGACGCCTTGCCCTGGCGACGCCCGGCCCTCGACTCCGAGGGCGCCTTCTTGATGGGCGTGCCGGTGGTGTCCCGCCGGGTGGTGGCCGACGTCGGCGTCAGCACGGCCTCGTCCACGCCGTGGTGGAACCTTGCCGTGCCGTTGCGGACCTCGATGAGGTCGTCGGCGACGGAACGGATGAGGTAGCGGTCGTGGGTCACCAGCAGCACGGTGCCGGGGTACACCTTCAGCGCGTCCTCGAGCATGTCGCAGCTGGCCAGGTCGAGGTGGTTGGTCGGCTCGTCGAGGATGAGCAGGCCGGCCGGCTCGGCCATCGCCTTCGCCAGCGCCAGCCGGGTGCGCTCGCCGCCGGACAGCACACCCACCTGGCGCTCGACGGCGTCGTCCCGGAACCCGAACGAGGCCAGGTACGTGCGCAGCGACCTGCCCCGAGGGGTGTCGCTGCCGATGCCGTCCCGGGCCACCTGCAGGACGGTGAGGTCGGGGTTCAGCTCGTCGGCCTGGTGCTGCTCGAACCGGGCGACGGTGACGGACTGGCCGACCTCGGCCGTGCCCTCCATCGCCGGCAGGTCGCCGAGGATCATCTTCAGCAATGTCGTCTTGCCGGCACCGTTGGGGCCGACCAAGGCGATCTTCTGGCCTCGCTCGACGTGTACGGACACGTCGCGCAGGATCGGCACGTCGCCGTACCCGGCGGTCATGTGCGACAGCTCGGCGACCACCCGTGAGGTGCGGGGCGGCTCCGGGAACTGGAAGCGGGCCTGCAGCTCCTTGCGGTCGGGGATCTCGATGGACTCGAGCTTCTCGAGCATCTTGATCCGGCTCTGCACCTGGCGGGCCTTGGTGGCCTTGTACCGGAACCGCTCCACGAAGCGCTCCGTCTGGGCCCGCGCCTTGGCCTGGCTCGCAGCCTGGGCCTCGAGCTGCGCGATGCGCTCCTCGCGCTGCACGACGAACTCGGCGAAGCCGCCGACGTACTCGGTGAGCGTCTGGTTGGCGAGCTCGACCACGTGGGTGGCGACGTTGTCGATGAAGTCGCGGTCGTGGGACACGAAGAGCAGCGCGCCGGTCCACGCCCGCAGGCGCGCCTCGAGCCAGCCGACCGAGTCGACGTCGAGGTGGTTGGTCGGCTCGTCGAGGACCAACAGGTCAGGGCCGGACAGCAGCAGACGGGCCAGCGCGACGCGCATGCGCCAGCCGCCGGAGAGCTCGGACACCTGGCGGTCGGCGTCGTCGGGCGCGAAGCCGAGGCCGGCCAGCACCGAGTGGGCCTCGGCCTCGAGGGCGTAGCCGTTCAGCTGCTCGTACTGCGTCTGGGCCTCGCCGAAGGCGTGGAGCGCCTCGGGCGATGCGTCGGCCGGTCCCTCCACGATCTGGTGGTGCAGCCGCATGATGTCGGGCCGCCCGCCGAGGACCGTGTCGAGCACGGAGCCGTCGTCCTCGGTGGGGATCTCCTGGGCCAGGTAGCCGATGCGCATGTCGCGGGGCCTGGTGATCGACCCACGGTCGGGCTCGGCGTCGCCCACGAGGATGCTCAGCAGCGAGGTCTTCCCCTGCCCGTTGGCACCCACCATGGCGACGCGGCGACCGGGTGACAAGGACAGCGTCACGTCCTCGAACAGGACGCGGCTGCCGTGGGCGAGGGACAGTCCGGAGGCGGTGAGCATGGCCGTTCGAGCCTACGGACGTGTCCCGGAACCCCACGAAACAGATGGTCGGGCCCGTCACGATCGGCCGGTACCGTCGCTGCGATGTCCGCCGGAACCGCCGCGCCCGAGGCCCTCGTACGCGCCCGGGGCCTCGTCAAGCGCTTCGGCGACTTCGTCGCCGTCGACGGCGTCGACTTCGAGGTCCGGCGCGGCGAGGTGTTCGGCTTCCTCGGACCCAACGGGGCGGGCAAGACGTCGACGATGCGGATGATCAGCTGCGTGTCGCCGCCCACCGGTGGAGAGCTGCGCGTGCTCGGCCTCGATCCGTCCGACCGGGGCCCGGAGATCCGCAGCCGCATCGGCGTGGTGCCCCAGGAGGACAACCTCGACACCGAGCTCTCGGTCTGGGACAACTTCATCATCTACGGCCGCTACTTCGGCCTGCCCCGACCGCTCCTGCGCGAGCGGGCCGAGGAGCTGCTCGAGTTCGCCCGGCTGACCGAGCGGCGCAACGACCGGGTCGACCCCCTGTCAGGCGGCATGAAGCGACGGCTCACCATCGCCCGCGCCCTGATCAACGACCCGGAGATGGTGCTGCTCGACGAGCCCACCACCGGCCTCGACCCCCAGGCCCGCCACCTGCTGTGGGACCGCCTCTACGGTCTCAAGCGCCAAGGCGTCACGCTGATCCTGACCACGCACTACATGGACGAGGCCGAGCAGCTCTGCGATCGGCTCGTCGTGATGGACGAGGGCCGCATCGTCGACGAAGGCTCACCCCGCCAGCTCATCGAGCGCCACGTCACCGCCGAGGTGGTCGAGCTCCGCTTCGCCGACCACCAGCTGCAGGAAAAGGCCCTTCCCGTGGCCACCGAGGTCGCCGACCGCCACGAGGCCCTCGCCGACCGGCTGCTGCTCTACACCGACGACGGCGAGGCCACCCGCACCGCCCTGGCCGACCGCGGCGTCGAGGCCGTCACCGAGCTCACCCGCCGGGCCTCCCTCGAGGACGTGTTCCTCGCCCTCACGGGACGGACGCTCGACGAGTGAGTGCCCTGGTCGTCCGAGCCCTCGAGCGCGAGCTGCTCGTCTACCTCCGCACCTGGCGGGGCTACGCGCTCTCGTCCATCGTCCAGCCGCTGCTCTTCCTCGGCGCCATGGGCATCGGGCTCGGCGGCCTGGTCGACCGGGGCGACGGCGCCGCCGGCCTCGACTACGTCGTGTTCGTCACGCCCGGCCTGCTCGCCGCCTCCGCCCTCATGACCGCCAGTGCCGAGGCGCTCTGGCCGGTGATCGGCGGCGTCAAGTGGATGGGCCAGTTCAACTCCATGGTCAGCACGGCCATGACGGCGGGCGACGTGTACGGCGGGCTCGTCCTCGCCGCCGCCGCTCGCGCCGTCGTCGCCGCCAGCAGCTTCCTGATGGTGGCTGCCGTCCTCGGCGGCGTCGAGTCGTGGTGGGCGCCGCTCGCCGTCGTGCCCACCGTGCTGCTGGCCGCCACCGTCACGGCCGTCCTCGCCGCCTTCTCGGTCACCCAGCAGAGCGACGAGAAGTTCCCGCTCGTCATGCGCGTCGGCGTCATCCCGCTCTTCCTCTTCTCCGGCACGTTCTTCCCCGTCCAGCAGCTGCCCGACGTCCTTCGACCTGTGGTGTGGGTGTCGCCGCTGTGGCACGCCGTCGAACCGGCGCGCGACCTCACCACGGGCACCGTCGACGCCACGACACCGCTGCACCTCCTCGTCCTGGTGGCCATCACCGCCGCCGCCATCCCGTTCGGCATCCGCGGCTTCCGGCGCAGGCTCACGCCGTGAACCTCTCGACGTTCACCGACACGGCCCGGATCGCGCCGCCGCTCGACTCCCGCAGGCGGTTCCTGCGGATGACCGAGCGCACCGCCATCGGCTACGCCCGGGCGTGGCCGCTCATGCTCACCGGCCTGCTCGAGCCGCTGCTGTACCTGCTCTCCATCGGCATCGGCGTCGGCGCCCTGGTCGGTGAGGTCACCTACGCCGGTCGCAGCGTCCCCTACGAGACCTTCGTCGCCAGCGGCATGCTGGCCACGGCAGCCATGAACGGCGCGGTGTTCGACACCACCTTCAACTTCTTCATCCGCCTCAAGTACGCCAAGCTCTACGACGCGGTGCTGGCGACGCCGCTCGAGCCCCGGGACGTCGCGCTCGGCGAGGTCACCTGGGCCCTGCTGCGCGGCGCGTTCTACTCGGCGGCGTTCCTCGTCACCATGGTCGCCTTCGGCCTGGTCGAGTCGTGGTGGGCCGTGGTCGCCCTGCCCGCCACTGTCCTCATCGGCGCCGCCTTCGCATCGGCCGGCCTCGCGGCATCGACGTACATGCGGTCCTTCCTGGACTTCGACTTCGTCAACCTGGCCCTCACGCCCATGTTCCTGTTCTCGGCCACGTTCTTCCCGCTCTCGGAGTACCCCGACGCCCTCGCGACCGTGGTGCGCTGGACGCCGCTGTACCAGGGGGTGGCGCTGTGTCGGGCGCTCACCACCGGCGAGGTGCACCTCGGCCTGTTCCAGAACGCGGCCTACCTGCTGGTGCTGGTGGTGGTCGGCGTGGTGGTCGCCAGCCGGCGGATCGACGGTCTGCTCCGGTCCTGACCGCTTCGTCCGGTTCGCGCACTCCTGTCACGACGTGGGACGGGACCCGACTCCGGAACCGTCCCAACGGGTACGGAGCGGGGGAGCCCAGACCCCCGCGCAAGGAGCCGACACCATGATCCACGAGATCGACATCGACCTTCCCGTCCGCACCGTCTACGACCAGTGGACGCAGTTCGAGGACTTCCCCCTCTTCATGAAGCACGTCCGCGACGTGCGCCAGCTCGACGCCACGCACACGCACTGGAAGGCCAAGATCTCGGGCATCACCCGGGAGTGGACGGCCGAGATCACCGAGCAGACGCCCGACCAGCGCGTCGCCTGGACCGCCACCGACGGCACGCAGAACGCCGGCGTGGTCACGTTCCACGCGCTGAACGACAACACCACCCGCGTCGTGCTGCAGATGGAGACCGACCCCCAGGGCTTCCTCGAGAAGGTGGCCGACTGGGGCGGCTACATCTCCGACCGCTCGAAGAAGGACCTGGAGCAGTTCAAGGACTTCGTCGAGTCCCGCGGCAAGGCCACCGGCGCCTGGCGCGGCACGGTCGAGCGTGACTCGATGCGCGACCTCCACCGCCGCGAGGAGGAGCTGCGCGGCCTCAGCGACCACGAGCTGGCCAAGCGCGCCGAGGAGGCCGGCGTCGAGCGGCCCCTCGACCGCAACCGCGACTGGCTGGTCAGCGCGCTGGCCCG
>CAZCJT010000188.1:0-5591 GCA_964498565.1 uncultured Acidimicrobiaceae bacterium | reverse complement strand
GGGACCGCAGCCGGGCGATCGTCTTGTCCGACGGCCCGCTCGCCGCACCGCCGGCCGGCGGCGTCGGGCCCTCCTGCTCGTCCCCAGGCATCCCGGACGCTACGAGAGCGTCGCCTCCAGGCGGGCCAGCGCCGCCTCCTCCTCGATGTCCAGCGCGAACGCCAGCTCGGAGACGAGCACCTGACGGGCCTTCACGAACATCGACTTCTCGCCGGCGGACAGGCCCTTGTCGGCCTCGCGGAGGGCCAGGTTCCGGACCACCTCGGCCACCTGGTACACGTCGCCCGACTTCAGCTTCTCCTGGTGGTTCTTGAACCGCCGGGACCAGTTGGTGGGCTCGCGCACGTCCTTCTTGGCCAGCACCTCGAACACGTCCTCGACGTCCTCGTCGGAGATCGGGTAGCGCATGCCGATCTCCTCGGCCCGGTCGGAGGGGACCTTCAGGGTCAGCTCACCGTGCGTCATGCGCAGGACGAAGAACTCCTTCTCCTCCCCGAAGGACTCCATCACCTCGGTCTTCTCGATGACGGCGGCCCCGTGGTGGGGGTACACGACCTTGTCGCCGACCTTGAACGTCACGCTGGGAACTCCTAGTAGCCGTCGCCGGGAGGCGGAACCGAGCAGCCGATCCTATTGGGTGGCCGCAGGAGTGCAGGCACCCGCGGATCAGGGCTGGACGACCACCTCGATGGGCGCGGCCGCAAGCGGCGGAGGCTCGCCGGCGTCGCCCCCCGGATACGTGCGGACGAAGAGTCGGCAGGCGACGCCGAGGCACGGGTTGCCCTGGTCCGCCGACGGCACGGTGAGGACCACCAGCGTCCCGCCCGGCTCGTACCGGACGTCGAGCTCACCGCCGGAGCAGACATCGGGCCCGCAGAGCATGGCCTCGGCGCCGCCGTTGCCGTGGTCGGGCACGAAGACCTCGATGCGGTCGCCCGGCCGGTACGGACCGGTGGAGCGCTCCTCGACCACGGGCCGGGTCCGCTCGATCGGGTCCGACGTGAACCCGAGCGGCACCAGGGGCAGCGTACGGCCGCCGATCGACTCGCCCCAGACCTGGAGGCTGCAGGGGACCAGCGCGCAGTCGACGTCCTGCCCGGCGGTGGCGCTGTCCCACACCGGCGCCGGGAACACCCGCCACAGGCGCATCGGGAAGGTGGCACTGCCGTCGGCGCCGGTCATGGCGTTGACCGCCGAGTCGGCGCAGTGGCCGCCGTCGCCGGTGCACACCGTGGCGCCGACGGGGGTGTCGGGACGGAGCCCGTCGACGTGCACGGTCACCAGGTCGCCGTCGTCGAAGGGAGCGTTGCCCTCGATGGACGCCTCGGGCGGATCGGGCAGCGGCTGGGTGGGGTCGAAGTCGACGAGCACGCCGCCGGACCGGTCGTAGTCGGAGATGAGCCCCATCCCGATGAGGCACCGCTGGGGCTCGGAGGCGCAGTCGATCTCCTGGCCGTCCACGACCACCAGGCGTGCCACCTCGAAGGCGGTGGTGGCGACGCCGTCGGCGTCGGCCGTGGTCTGCGCGAACCGACCCAGGTTGCAGGCCTCGACGCCTCGGGCACCGTGGTCCCGGCCGGCCTCCCGGGTGCACATGACGACGCCCACCGACTCGCCCGGAGGGAAGCCCGTGCCCGTCACCTGGACCGACTGGCCGTCGACGAGGCCTCCGGACGGTTGGGCCCGCACCGGCAGGCCCACCGACTCCTTGCCGTCGTCGGGCGCGCCGAGCGCGATCGGCATCGGGAACGGCGTCGCCTCGGGGTCGCGCACGCGGGTGGTCGTGGTGGTGGCCTCTTCGTCGACCGCGACCTCGGTGTCGCCCTCGGGGACGAGCACGAGGGCGGCAGCAGCCATCGCCACGACCAGCGCCAGCACGGCGACGACGACCCGGCTGCGGGATGCCCCGCCGTCCACGATGGGGCCGCCAGGGGAGAGCTCCACCACCTCGATCCGCTCGCCGTCGCCCATGTCCGCCTCCCGCCCGTGGCCTCCCACCAGTGAACCACAGCCGCCGCCGGGTGGGGGCGGGGGGCCTAGGGTCGCTCCATGACCGAGGCGCTCGACGGCCCCCTCACGCCGCTCCAGCAGCGGGTGCTCGGCGCCCTCGCCGAGAAGGAGGCGACGGTCCCGGACACGTATCCGATGACGTTGCGCGGGCTGCAGACGGCGTGCAACCAGAAGAACAACCGCGAGCCGATCACCGACCACACCGAGGACGAGATCCAGGCCGCGCTCGACGAGCTGAAGGCCCGCCACCTCGTGCGCTTCGTCTACGCCAGCCACGGCGCCCGCACCACCAAGCACCGCCATGTGCTCGACGAGCAGCTCGGCCTCGACGCCGCCGAGCTGGCCCTCGTCACCCTGCTCCTGCTGCGCGGGCCCCAGACCCTCAACGAGCTGCGGACGCGCGCCGAGCGGGCCCATGCGTTCGACAGCAACGACGACGTCGTCGCCGTGCTCGAGTCCCTGGCCGCCCGGACCGAGCCGCTCGTGGTGCACCTGCCCCGCCAGCCCGGCCAGAAGGAGGCGCGGTGGGCGCACCTGCTGGGCGACGGACCCGATGACCGGGCGCCGGTCGCCTCGACCGGACCGGCCACCTCCGCGCCGCGAGCAGGGCTTGAGGCCCGGGTCGCCGAACTGGAGCAGCGGGTGACCGTGCTCGAGGCGCTCCTGACCGACGCCACCGATCCAGACCACACGACCGAGGAGACCTCCCCGACATGATCCAGTGGACCGAAGAGCAGCTGATGGTGCGAGATGCCGTCCGCCAGTTCGTGGAGGCCGAGATCGCGCCTCGCCGTGACGAGCTCGAGTTCGGCGACACCCCGCCCTACGACGTGCTGCGCAAGCTCTACAGCACCTTCGGCATGGACACGATGGCGAGGGAGCGCTTCAAGCGCCAGATCGAGTTCGAGAAGTCCGTCGAGGAGGCCATCGCGAACGGCGAGGAGCCGCCCACCAAGGACAAGGCCGAGGGCGGCGGAGGAGGCGGCGATGGCTCCATCACGATGATCCCCGTCATCGAGCTGTGCCGCTACAGCCCCGGGCTCGTCACGGCCATGGGGGTGTCCACCGGCCTCACCGCGGCCGCCATCACGTCCAAGGGCACCATCCGCCAGAAGGAGCGGTGGGCGCTCGACCTGCTCACCATGGACAAGATCGGCGCGTGGGCCATCACCGAGCCCGGCTCCGGCTCCGACGCCTTCGGGTCGATGAAGAGCAGCGCCCGTCGGGACGGCGACGAGTACGTGCTGAACGGCTCCAAGACCTTCATCACCAACGGCCCCTACGCCGACACCATCGTGTTCATCTGCAAGCTCGACGAGGGAAACCCGCCCGAGGAGCGCAAGGTCCTGTCCTTCATCCTCGACTCGGGGATGCCGGGCCTGGAGCAGTCCAAGCCGCTGCGCAAGATGGGCATGCACTCCAGCCCGACCGGCGAGCTGTTCCTCGACGACGTGCGGGTCGGCATCGACCGACTGATCGGCGAGACCGAGGAGCAGCCCAAGGGCGGCCGGGAGGGTGCCAAGGCCACGTTCCTGATGGAGCGGGCCGGTGTGGCCGCCATGGCGCTCGGCATGATCGAGCGCTGCCTCGAGCTGTCGGTCCAGTACGCCAAGGACCGGGTCCAGTTCGGCCAGCCCATCGGCCAGTTCCAGCTGATCCAGGAGAAGCTGGCCCGCATGGAGGTCGCCCGCCTCAACGTGCAGAACCTGGTGTTCCGCTCGATCGAGGCCCAGCAGGCGGGCGAGGGCATGACGCTCGCCGAGGCCTCGGCCATGAAGCTCTACAGCGCCCGGGCCGCCACCGAGGTCGCGCTCGAGGCCGTGCAGATCTACGGCGGCAACGGCTACATGAGCGAGTACCAGGTGGAGCAGCTGGCCCGCGACGCCAAGGTGCTGCAGATCTACGCCGGCACGGACGAGATCCAGATCACCCACATCGCCCGGGCCCTGCTCGCCTGACGAGGAGCTCGGTCGGGGTCCTCCCTCAGAGCCCCAGGTGCCGCTTGGAGATGATCTCCTTCATGATCTCGGTGGTGCCGCCGTAGATCGTGGTCACGCGGGCGTCGGCGTAGGCCCGGGCGATGGGGTACTCGGTCATGTAGCCGTAGCCGCCGAACAGCTGGAGGCACTCGTGCAGGGCGCGGTGCTGGAGCTCGGTGCACCACCACTTCGCCATCGAGGCCTCCTCGGCGGTGAGCGTGCCCTCGTTGAGGGCCAGCACGCACCTGTCGATGAACGCCTGACCGATCTCGACCTCGGTGGCGACCTCGGCCAGCTTGAACCGGCTGTTCTGGAACCGGCCGATGGGCTGACCGAACGCCGTGCGCTCCTTGACGTACTCGAGGGTCCAGCCGAGGCCGGCCCGGGCGGCGGCGACCCCGGCCACCGCGATGGACAGCCGCTCCTGGGGCAGCTTGTCGACCAGGTGGAGGAAGCCCTTGCCCTCCTCCCCGATCAGGTTGTCCACCGGCACGCGCACGTCGTTGAAGAACAGCTCGGCGGTGTCCTGGCTGTGCATGCCGATCTTGTCCAGGTTGCGGCCCCGCTCGAAGCCGTCCATGCCCCGCTCCACCACGAGCAGGGACATGCCGGCGTGCTTCTGGGAGGGATCCGTCTTCACCGCCACGATGACCAGGTCGGCGTTGATGCCGTTGGTGATGAACGTCTTGGACCCGTTGACAACCCAGTCGTCGCCGTCGCGCACGGCGCTGGTGCCCATCGAGGCCAGGTCGGACCCGATGCCGGGCTCGGTCATGGCGATGGCGGTGATGAGCTCGCCGGAGGCGATCCCGGGCAGCCACCGCGCCTTCTGCTCGTCGGTGGTGAGGGTCAGGAAGTACGGCAGGGCGATGTCGTTGTGGAGGGTGATGCCCAGGCCGGCCCCACCGGCGCCGGCCGCCTGCACCTCCTCGATGATGACCTGGTTGTAGCGGAAGTCGCCGACGCCGCCGCCTCCGTGCTCCTCGGGCACGGCCATGCCGAGGAACCCGTGCGATCCGGCCTTCGAGAACAGCGACCGGTCGGTGATGCCCTCGGCTTCCCAGCGCTCGAGGTTCGGCGTGATCTCGTCGGCGACGAAGCGCCGGAAGCTCTCGCGGAACAGGTCGTGCTCGTCGTCGAACAGGTTTCGCTCCATGGCCTGCGACCGTACCGGCCGCCCGTCGGGTGACCGGTCTCGGCGGAGCGCCCCCTACGATGCGCAAGCACCAACCTCCAGGGCGGGCCCTGGAACCAGCACCCCTGCCGATGCCTCGCACCCCGTCCACCCGCCTCAGCGTCATCGCGGCCGCGCTCCTGGTCCTGCTCGGGGCCCCGGCCCTGGCCCAGGAGCCGCCGCCGGTGAGCGAGCCCGTCGACTGCACGACGACGTCCACGTCGACCTCGACGACCACGCCGGGCTCGCCCGACCCGTGCGCCTCCACCACCACCACGCCGTCCCTGCCGCTTCCGCCGCCGCCCCAGCCGGAGACGACGACGACCACGGCGCCGTCGGAGTCCACCACGACGGTGCCGCCCGAGCACGCCGGTGACCAGGACTCCCCGCCCGAGGAGGTGCCGCTCTCGGAGGAGACCGTTCCGCCA
>CAZCJT010000187.1:4047-5614 GCA_964498565.1 uncultured Acidimicrobiaceae bacterium | reverse complement strand
GGCACGGGGGCGACGGGTGAGGGGGCGGCCTCGGCTCGGCCGAGCGTGCCGAACGCGTTGACGTTGGCCGGCGGGCTGAGGAAGACCCCCATGCCGACGGCGACGGCGAGGCTGCCGGCGAGCACGGGGACCTGGAAGCGGGGGCGGAGGGAGAACATCGGATCCGATGGTTCGTGTGGCGCGCGACAGGACCACGTCCCCCGCTGCCGGGACCGTCCGACCGGGCGCGCTGCGCCCGTCCCGCACGACCACGGCCGCTCGTCCGACCCGTTCCCGGCCGGTGCCGCCCACCTCGAGAGGTGTGTTGCAGTGGTCGAGATCGTACGGTCACGCGACCGTCGCAGACGGGCATCTGCGCCCGTGTTGGCCGTCTGTTGACCTTCTGTCCCGGGCCGTGACGCAGGTGGCCCAGGCCCTCCTGATCCGGTTGGACCAGGTGCCGCGATCCGCCCGGCTCAGGACCTAGAGGTACAGCCCGGTGCTGCCCTCTTCGAGGCGCTGGGCCGCCACCGCGTGGACGTCCCGCTCGCGCAGGATGATGTACTCGGCACCGCGGACCTCGACCTCGTAGCGGTCCTCGGGGTTGAACAGCACCCGGTCGCCGATCTCCATGTTGCGCACGTTGGCGCCGGTGGCCACGACCCGCGCCCAGGCCAGCCGCTTGCCCATCTGTGCCGTGGCCGGGATGAGGATCCCGCCGGTCGACTTCCGATCGGCGTCACCCCGGTCGAGCTCCACCAGGATGCGGTCGTTGAGCATCTTGATGGGGAGCTTGTCGCCGTCGGTGCCGGGTTCGGTCATGAGGGGGCGACGCTACCGTGCGCCTGTCGGGGCACGGTCAGGAGGCGGGGCGGACCGCGATGCCGGCCGCGGCCATGTGCGCCTTGGCCTCGGCCACGGTGTGCTCGCCGAAGTGGAAGATGGAGGCGGCCAGCACGGCATCGGCACGGGCCTCGGTGACACCCTCGACGAGGTGGTCGAGCGTGCCCACGCCGCCGGAGGCGATGACGGGCACGTCGACCGCGTCGGTGATGGCCCTCGTGAGGGGGATGTCGAAGCCGATCTTTGTGCCGTCGCGGTCCATGGAGGTCAGGAGGATCTCGCCGGCGCCGAGGGCGACCACCTGCTCGGCCCACTCGACGGCATCGATGCCGGTGGGCGTGCGCCCGCCGGCCACGAACACCTCGAAGCGGGCGCGTCCGGCGCCATCGACGACGGCCTTGGCGTCGATGGCCACCACGGCGCACTGGGACCCGAACTCGGTGGCGATCTCGGAGATCAGCTCGGGACGGGCCACGGCGGCGGAGTTGACCGACACCTTGTCGGCGCCGGCCCGCAGCAGGCGCCGGGCGTCGTCGACGCTGCGGATGCCGCCACCGACCGTGAAGGGGATGAAGACCTCCTCGGCGGTGCGGCGGGCCACCTCGAGGATCGTGTCCCGCTGGTCGGACGACGCGGTGATGTCGAGGAAGACGACCTCGTCGGCGCCCTCCCGGTCGTAGCGGGCGGCCAGCTCGACGGGATCGCCGGCGTCGACCAGGTCGACGAAGTTCACGCCCTTCACGAC
>CAZCJT010000187.1:2644-3947 GCA_964498565.1 uncultured Acidimicrobiaceae bacterium | reverse complement strand
GCGCTACACCACGACTGCCAGTTTCAGGGGGTGAGGGCCCGGACGGCCTCGGCGACGTCGACGCGGCCCTCGTAGATCGCGGTGCCGACGATGACGCCGGCCAGGCGACGCCCGTCGCGCTCGAGGCAGTCGAGGAGCCTCAGGTGCTCGAGCGCGCCAACCCCGCCGGAGGCGATCATGTCGAGGTCGGTGAGCTCGAGGAGCTCGGCGAGGCCGTCGAGATCGGGTCCGCCCAGGAGCCCCTCACCTTGGATCTGCGTGACGACCACCGCGCTGGCCCCCGAGCCCTCCAGGCGGGCGAGGGCGTCGGCGATGTCGAGTCCGGCGCCCTCGGTCCAACCCTTGATCGAGACCTCACGGCCGCGGACGTCGAGCCCGAGGGCGACCGGCTGGTTGGCGGCGACCTGCTCGACGAGCGACGGCTCCTCGATCGCGGCCGTCCCCATGACGACGCGGGTGACGCCGGCATCGGCGAGGGCACGGGCGGCATCGACGGAGCGGACGCCGCCCCCGGCCTGCACCGGCACGGACACCGCGGCGCACACGCGTGCGATGAGCTCGCGGTTGTGGGCCTCGCCGGTGCGGGCCGCGTCGAGGTCGACCATGTGGATCCACGGCACGCCGGCGGCCTCGAAGCCGAGCGCGACCTCGACGGGGTCGTCGCCGTGGACCGCCTCCCGGTCGAAGTCGCCCTGCACGAGCTGCACCACCTTGCCGCCCCGCAGGTCGATGGCGGGGTACAGGTCCATCACGACGCGCTCCTCACGCTCGACCCTGCTGGACGAGATCGACGAAGTTCTGCATGAACGTGAGCCCGGCGGTGGAGGACTTCTCTGGGTGGAACTGGGCGGCGTGGACGTGGCCGTGCTCGACGGCGGCGACCACGGGCCCGCCGTAGTCGCAGGTGGCGACCACGTGGTCTGACATCGGGGCCGCGTAGCTGTGCACGAAGTACATCCAGATGGGATCGTCGAGCGCCTCGAACAGCGCGGTCGGCCGCACGACGTCGACCACGTTCCACTGCATCTGGGGCCGCTTGACGCCGGCGGGCAGCAGTCTGACCTCGCCGGGGAGGATGCCGAGCCCCTTGCGTCCCGGCGTCTCCTCCGACGCCTCGTAGAGCAGCTGCATGCCGACGCAGATGCCCAGGAACGGCTTCCCGGCCTCGACGGCCTCGTGGGCCAGGTCGGCCACGCCGGTGCGCTCGACCGCGTCCATGCAGGCGCCGAACGCGCCGACGCCGGGGAGGATCACGCCGGCGGCGTCGCGGACGATGGCGGGGTCGGCGGTGAGGCGGGCGTCG
>CAZCJT010000187.1:0-2634 GCA_964498565.1 uncultured Acidimicrobiaceae bacterium | reverse complement strand
CGTGGCGCTCGAGGGACTTCTGGGCCGAACGGAGGTTGCCGATGCCGTAGTCGAGGACCGCGATGAGCGGCTTCTCGGTCACCGGCGCCCCCTCGAATCACCGTTCTGGGACGCGGTGCGCGTCCCGGGGGCGCATCCCGCGTCCCAGAACGAGGGGGTGGGGGTCACAGGGCGCCCTTCGTGGACGGCACGCTGTCGCCCTCGACCCGGACGGCGTCTCGCAGGCAGCGGGCCAGGCCCTTGAACGACGCCTCCAGCACGTGGTGGGTGTTGACGCCGGCCTTCTTGGTGATGTGCAGCGTGATGAGCGCC
The DNA here is from genome assembly GCA_964498565.1 of uncultured Acidimicrobiaceae bacterium. Taxonomy (GTDB): domain Bacteria; phylum Actinomycetota; class Acidimicrobiia; order Acidimicrobiales; family Salinilacustritrichaceae; genus Salinilacustrithrix. The sequence goes on along the minus strand of CAZCJT010000187.1, from coordinate 2,322 downwards.
TGCTGGGCGAAGGACTCGAGGAAGTGGACGCCCATCTCCGGGTTGAACGGCGGGTCGCCGAGCGGGAGCACCTCGCCGAAGGGCAGGTCGACGGCGGCGTGGGCCCGACCGGAGAGGTCGAGGGCGACCTCGATCAGGGCCTCGTCGAGGGGGTACATGCCGCTGGCGAAGCGCCGGACGCCGGCCTTGTCGCCGAGGGCCTCCTTGAACGCCTGGCCGACCACGATGCCGACGTCCTCCACCGTGTGGTGCCCGTCGACCTGCAGGTCGCCGGTGGCCTGCACGGTGAGGTCGAAGCCCCCGTGGCGGCCGAGCTGGTCGAGCATGTGGTCGAAGAACGGCAGGCCGGTGCTGACGTCGGTGGTGCCGGTGCCGTCGAGGTCGATCGTGACCGAGACCGTGGTCTCCTTGGTCTCCCGGTTGATGGTCGCGATGCGGCTCATGTCGTCTCCAGGATGTCGGTGAGGGCGGCGAGGAAGCGGTCGTCCTCGCCGGGGGTGCCGAGCGTGATGCGCAGGCAGCCGTCGAGCCGGGGCCAGGACGCGCAGTTGCGGACCAGCACCGACCGCTCCACGAGGCGCTGCCAGACGGTGTCGCCGTCGACGGCGTCGGGGCGGAACAGGATGAAGTTGGCGCCGGACGGCCACACGGTGATCGGCAGCTCGGCGAGGGCGGCGGCGACCCGGCCCCGCTCCTCGACGAGGTCGGACACCCGTCGGCGCATCTGGGGCTCGAAGTCGAGGGCGACCCGGCCGGCGATCTGCTTCACCGCGTCGAGGTGGTAGGGCAGCACGACCTGGGACAGCTCCTCCACCAGCCATGTCGGCCCGATCAGGTAGCCGAGCCGGGCTGCCGCCATCGACCACGTCTTGGAGTACGTGCGGGTGACGACGATGGGCGACGTCTCATCCACCAGCTCGAGGGCCGACCACGGCGCGAACTGGCCGTAGGCCTCGTCGACGACCACCAGGCCGGGGGCGAGGTCGGCGACGGCGCGGACGGTCTCTTCGGTCTCGACCATGCCGGTGGGGTTGTTGGGCGAGCACAGGAACGTGATGGTCGGGTCGTGCTCGGTGAGCACCCGGCGTACCTCGTCCATGTCGAGCGCGAAGTCCTCGGTGCGCTCCCCCGACACCACGCCGGTGTTGGTGATCTTGGGGATGTGGGAGTGCAGCGCGTACGTGGGCTCGAACGTGGCCACCGTGCGGCCGGGGCCGCCGTAGGTGAGGCACAACGTCTGCAGGACCTCGTTGGAGCCGTTGGCCACGAACACCTGGGCCGGCGAGACGGCGTGGTGGGCGGCGATGGCCTCGCGCAGGGCACTGGCGGCCCGGTCGGGGTAGCGGTGCCAGTCGAGCGCGGCGAGCTCCACGGCGAGCGCGTCACGGAAGCCGTCGGGAGGCGCCTCGGGCGCCTCGTTGGTGTTGAGGCGGACGTCGACGTCGACCTGCGGGGAGTGGTAGCCGGGGTGCAGGGCCAGGTCGTCGCGGACGGATGGCCGCTTCACGAGCCGTCAACCACGTTCGCTGGTCCCGATCGGACCGGATCTGGTCGATCCCGGACCAGGGAAGCGGTCATCGCTCGACCCGCTGGCGGACCGAGTCGGCATGGGCGGCGAGGCCCTCGGCGGCGGCCATGGCCTGGACGTGGGGGGCGAGCCCGCGCAGCGCGGCCTCGTCGAGGGTCACGACGTGGAGGTGCTTGCAGAAGTCGTCGACCCGCAGCGCGCCGGCGAAGCGGGCCGAGCCGTAGGTGGGCAGGACGTGGTTGGGGCCGGCGACGTAGTCGCCGACGCTGGCCGGCGCCCACGGCCCGCAGAACACGGCACCGGCGTGCTTGACCCGCACGAGCAGCTCCTCGGCGTCGGCCGTCTGCAGCTCGAGGTGCTCGGGAGCGATGACGTTGGCGACGTCGATCGCGGACTCGGGGCCGTCGACCACCACGGCGTAGCCGGCATCGGCGAGGGTCGCCTCGATGTGCCGGCGACGGGGGCTGGCGGCGACGATGCGTGCCACCGCCTCGTCGACGGCGGCCCGCACGTCGTCGTCCCAGCAGATCAGCCAGGCCAGGCCGTCGGGGCCGTGCTCGGCTTGCAGGACGATGTCGATGGCGACGTCCTCGACGACGGCGTGGCGGTCGGCGACCACCACGACCTCGGACGGACCGGCGAAGCTGGACGGCACGCCGACGAGGCCGCTGGAGGCGACCTCACGCTTGGCCTGGGCGACACGCGCGCTGCCGGGGCCGACGATGACGTCGACCGGGCGGATGGACTCGGTGCCGTAGGCCATGGCGGCGATGGCGGCGGGCCCGGCGACGCGG
>CAZCJT010000186.1:0-5674 GCA_964498565.1 uncultured Acidimicrobiaceae bacterium | reverse complement strand
AGCAGGCCGCGGCCCCGCCGCTGCCGGCGCCGATCGAGCCGGCCCGGGCCGAGCCCTGGACCCTGCAGCCCTACCGCGGCTTCGGGGCCTGGCTCGACGCCTACGACTGGTCGGTCACCTTCGCCCGCTCGCCCGAGCACGTCATCGGTCTCGAGCACATCGACCACATGGCGGCCGAGGGCGTGCAGACCATCTACATCCAGGCCAGCCGCTGGAACAGCCCGGCCGACGTGCTCGAACCCGAACGCCTGCAGGGCATCATCGACCGGGCCCACAGCCACGGCATGTCGGTGGTGGCCTGGTACCTGCCGACGATGGTGGACCCCGAGACCGATCTGCGGCGCATGACCGCCATCGCCTCCATGGACTTCGACGGCTTCGGCGTCGACATCGAGTCGCGCGACGTCGAGGACGTGGCCGAGCGCAACCGACGCCTCCTCGACATCTCGGCCCGGCTCGACTCGGCCCTCGGCGGGCGGCCGCTGGCGGCCATCGTCATGGAGCCGGTCATCATGGAGGACGTCAACCCGCAGTTCTGGCCCGACTACCCGTGGATGGGCCTGGCCCAGCACTACGACGTCTGGATGCCGATGAGCTACTGGACGAACCGCCGGGGCGGGTGGCGCCACTCGCACACCTACACCGCCGAGAACATCGAGCGCCTCCGCCTGCGCGTCGGCCAGCCCGATGCGCCGGTCCACACCATCGGCGGCATCGGCGACAAGACCACCGTCGGCGACCTGCACGGCATGGTGGTGGCCGCCGTCGAGCAGCGGGCCATCGGCGGCAGCATCTACGACTACCGCACGACGGACCCGTCGTTCTGGGGCGTGCTGCGGGCCTTCCGGGCCCAGTAGTCAGCGGCGCAGGGCGGGGTGGGGCAGCGGCGTCCACTGGCGGCGCCGCTCGATCAGCTCCACGAACATCCGGTACGGGGTCTCGCCCACCAGCTCGATGATCTCGTCGCGCAGGACCTCGTAGGTGGGCCGCGCCGACCGGAACGCCAGGGAGTTGTCGGTGCACCACCAGTGGAACTCGGCGCCGCCCCCGCCCCAGTCGCGCCGCTTCCACTCCCGCAGGGTGGAGGTCACGTGGCCGTGGTCGTCGGTGGACTCCTCGAGGCGCAGCGGCAGCTGCCAGCACACGTCGGGCTTCCAGTCGAGCGGCCGCTCGCCGGCCTCCTCGGCCGCCTGGTGGAGCGCGCAGCCGGCCCCGTTGGGGTGGCCGGGACGGTTCAGCATGATGCAGGCGTCCTCGTGCAGGCGGGTGACCCACTGGCCGCCGTCGTCCCGGTGGGTGGCGCCGTCGCGGGTGCCCTGGGCGTGGAACTGCCACTGCTCGGGGGTGAGCGCCTCGATGCGGGCCAGGGTGTCGGCGTGGTCGTCGTCGTCGACGAAGTGGGCGCCGTAGCTGCAGCAGCCCTGCTCGAGCTCGGGGGCCCCCTCGGTGAGGACGCCGAGGCAGCCCTGGCCGAAGATGCAGGTCCAGGAGCTGGTGAGGAACGTGACGTCGAAGATCCAGGTGCGGTACTCGTCGGGGTCCTCGAAGGTGACCAGCTCGTGGAGGTCCTCGTACGGGCCGGCCTCGGGCCCGCTCATGCCGGCACCCACCCGTTCACGTCCCGGATGATGCGGTGGATGGAGCTCTGCCGCCACTTGTCGTAGCGCATGACGATGCGGTCGAGGTCGAGGGCGTCGCCGCTGGAGCGCTCCGCCGGCGTGGGACCGCTGCGCTCGATCCGGCCACCGGTCAACAGCTCGCCGTGCTCGGCGTTCAGGGCCTCGAGCTGGGCGTCGTCGGGGCCCTGGCGCATGCGGATGATGAGGCGGTCGCGGGCCCAGCGGATGGAGTCGAAGTTCCCGTAGAAGCCGACGATCTCCGCGCACGCCTCATCGACGTCGTCGGTGATGCAGAACAGCTCCAGGTCGCCGGGGCTCACCAGCCCGCCCGCCACCAGCTCGTCGCGGACGAAGTCGAGCCACGACGTCCAGTACGTGCCGCCCGGGACGTCGAGCAGCACCACCGGCGCCGGGACGCTCTTGCCGGTCTGCTGGAGGGTGAACAGCTCGAAGGTCTCGTCCTGGGTCCCGAACCCGCCGGGGAGGGCCACGAACCCCTTGGACTCCTTCACCAGCATGAGCTTGCGGGTGAAGAAGTACTTCATCGCCACGAGCTTCTCGTCGCCGTCGATGAACTCGTTGGCCGCCTCCTCGAAGGGCAGGCGGATCGTCACACCCATCGAGTTCTCCCGGCCCGCGCCCTCCATGCCGGCCGCCATGATCCCCGGGCCGGCGCCGGTGACCACCATCCAGCCCCGTTCGGCGAAGTCGGCGGCCAGGCGGCGGGTCTGGTGGTAGAGGGGATCGTCGGGCTGGGTGCGGGCCGAACCGAACATGGTGACCTTGGCCCGGTCGGCGTAGGGCAGGAACGTGTTGAAGGCCAGGCGCATCTCGGCCAGCGAGGCCGATGCGATCTTGAGGTCGAGTCGTGAGACGTCGTCGCCGGCCAGCCCCACCGCGGTGCGGAACAGGTCGGCCAGCAGGTCGCGGTTGCGCACCGCGCCGGCTGCGTCGAGCAGCTCGTCGATCTTCGCTCGGGACACGGGGACCTCGGCCACGGCCGCAGCATGTCACAGCACCCGGACGGTTCCTGGAGGCTCGGTACCCGGTCGAACCGGTGCCGTCGCTTACGCTCGGCGTCCGGTCGGAGGAGGTGGGGTCTGGGTGAGCACGGTGCTGGTGGTGGACGACGAGCCGGACGTGCGGCTGGTGACCCGGGTGATCCTGGAGGCCGCCGGCTTCGACGTCACCGAGGCCGAGTCCGGCGAGGCCGCCCTCGACGCGCTGGCGTCGGGGCCGCTCCCCGACGTGCTGCTCCTCGACGTCCGGATGCCCGGCATCGACGGCTGGGAGGTCCTGCGGCGCCTGCGGGACCAGCCGGGGCAGCTCGGCGAGCTGCCGGTGGTGATCTTCACGGCCGACATCGCCTCGGCCGAGCTGGCACCGGTGGAGCTGGCGGAGCGGGAGTTCTTCCTCGGCAAGCCGTTCGACCCCGACGACCTCGTCGACCTGGTGGGCCTGGCCGCCAAGACGGCAGCCGCCTGACCGGGCACCGTCACACGGGTCGCCCGGCTGGCGGCTCGGGTCCTACGCCGGGGCGGTGCGGCCGTAGAGGGTGGTGCGCTGCTCGAGCCGCCGGCCGAGGGGCTCAACGATGGATCGGAAGTCCTCGCCCTGCATCATCTGGCCGTGGCTGGCGCCGGCGGCGCGGGAGATGTTCTCGTCCATGAGCGTGCCGCCGAGGTCGTTCACGCCGGCCTGCAGACACTGGGTCACACCCGAGCGGCCCATCTTCACCCACGAGACCTGGATGTTGTCGATGGCGCCGCGGTAGGCGATGCGGCCGACGGCGTGCATCAGCAGCGCCTCACGGAAGGTGGGGCCACGGCGGGCCTTGCGCTGGATGTACATGGGCGCCGCCATGTGCACGAAGGGCAGCGGCACGAACTCGGTGAACCCGCCGGTCTCACGCTGCAGGTCGCGGGTGCGCACGATGTGGCGGGCCCAGTGGACCGGGTTCTCGATGGCGCCGTACATGATCGTCACGTTCGACTTCAGGCCGACCTGGTGGGCGGTGCGGTGGGCGTCGAGCCACTCCTCGGTGTCGATCTTGTCCGGGCACAGCAGCGCCCGCATCTCGTCGTCGAGGATCTCGGCCGCGGTGCCCGGCAGGGTGGCCAGACCGACGTCCATGAGCCGGCGCAGGTAGTCGGCCAGCGGCTCGCCGAGGCGCTTGGCGCCCTCGGTGACCTCGAGGGCGGTGAAGCCGTGCACGTGGATGCCGGGCGCGGCGTCCTTCACCGCCTTGGTGACGTCGATGTAGTAGTCGCCGTCGAAGTCGGGGTGGATCCCGCCCTGCAGGCAGACCTCGGTGGCGCCCATGTCCCACGCCTCGCGGACGCGGCCGGCGATCTCGTCGAGGGTGAGCAGGTAGGGCTTGCCCCGCAGGTTGAGCGACAGCGGACCCTTGGAGAACCCGCAGAAGCGGCACTTGAAGGTGCAGACGTTGGTGTAGTTGATGTTGCGGTTCTGCACCCACGTGACGACGTCGCCGACGGCGTCCCGTCGCATGTCGTCGGCCACCTGGGCCACGGCGGCGACCTCGGGTCCCCGGGCGCCGAACAGCGTGGTGATCTCGCCCACACCCAGCTCCTGACCGAGCAGGGCACCGGCGAGTACCTCGCCGACCGCACCGCCGGCCGCGGCACCGCTGGGGATCAGGGCCGGGGGCGGGTCCTCGTGGCCGGAGTACCAGCGGTCGTCACGTCCCATGGCCTCGGCGTCGCTGCGGTCGAGCACCGGGAAGCGGAGGCCCTCGTCGAGGAACCGCTGGGGGCGGAGGGCGTGCTCGGGGTAGATCGTCAGGCGGGGCGCCAACGTGAACCCACGGGCCTCGGTGACCTCGCGCAGGCGGTCCAGGGCCGGCCACGGCCGCTCCGGGTTCACGTGGTCGGCCGTGATGGGGGAGACGCCGCCCCAGTCGTCGATGCCGGCGTCCAGCAGGACGCCGAAGTCGTCGGACAGGTTCGGCGGGGCCTGGAGGTGGACCTCCGGCGGCAGGATCAGCCGGGCCATGGCGATGGCCTGCACGAAGTCCTCCGGCGGGCACGGCGCCGCCCGGTGCATCCCGGTGCCGGCCTTGGGCAGGAAGTTCTGGACGATCACCTCCTGCACGTGGCCGTGGCGGCCGTGGCTGTCGGCGATGGCCTCGAGGGCGCGGATGCGGTCGATGGGCTCCTCGCCGATGCCGACGAGGATCCCCGTGGTGAAGGCGATGCCGAGCTCGCCGGCGGCCTCCAGGGTGGCCAGGCGCCGGGCCGGCACCTTGTCGGGTGAGCCCCGGTGGCACTCGAGGTCGTCCCGAAGCGTCTCGAGCATCATCCCCTGCGACGGGGCGACCGGCCGGAGGACGGCCAGCTCGTCGGCGTACAGGGCGCCGGCGTTGGCGTGGGGGAGCAGGCCGGTCTCGTCCATGACCAGGCGGCACATGGCGGCCAGGTACTCCACCGTGGACGCGTAGCCGTTGGCCGCCAGCCACTCGGCCGCGGCCGGGTATCGCTCCTCGGGGCGCTCGCCGAGGGTGAACAGCGCCTCGTGGCAGCCGGCCTCGGCACCGGCCCGGGCGATGGCCAGGACCTGGTCGGGCGTGAGGTACGGGGACTCGAGGCGGGCCGGCGGCTGGGCGAACGTGCAGTAGCCGCACTTGTCCCGGCACAGCATGGTCAGCGGGATGAAGACCTTGGGGGAGTAGGTGATGCGGGAGCCGGTCCGGCCGTCGCGCACGGCCCGGGCGCGGGCTTGCAGCTCGTCGAGCGGGAGCGCCAGCAGCGGGTGCATCTGGTCCACCATGGGCAGACCCTATCGGCGGTCGCGCGTCCCCTCGGGAGGTCGACGCGCTGGCATCGTCACGTTCGAGCCGGTCGACACCGAGCCCCGACTGCGCTGCTTCGCCGCCGTCCCCTTCGTCCTGCTCCTGACCCGTAACCGACGACATGGGCGTCGGAGGACGGTGGTCACCTCGTCGAGAACGTGGGGTCGGGGTGGTCGGCGCCGGCGGCGATCTCGTAGACGTCGGTGGGGGCTGACTGGCCCCGCAGGCCGACGGAGCCGCGGGC
>CAZCJT010000185.1:0-5697 GCA_964498565.1 uncultured Acidimicrobiaceae bacterium | reverse complement strand
CACCAGAACTGGTCCTCGACCCCGCCGGCCACATCAACCCCGACACCCTCGACCTGGACACCTTCGCGGAGCTGGAAACCGAACCCGAACCGCCCCGGCTTCGCCTGGCACCGGAGCCCTTCGACCCGTCACTTCAGCTGTGAATGCCTCCCCGGCTCCGGCCCCTACCGTTGGCCCGATGAACGGTCCGTCCGAGCTCCAGCGCCGTGTCCTGCGAGCCCGGATCGGTGTCCGCTGGCCCGACACCGTCGAACGATCCGACCTGGAACAGGTGATCTGCGCGGCGATCGCCGATGCAGTCACCTCCGTGGGCGGCGAGCTCGACCTTCTCCAGATCGATCTCGCCGCCAACCCAGCGTGGGCGAGTACCGGTCCAACCGACCGGGTCACCGGCCGGCCGATCGACACGGACAGCTGACCCCGCTCACCACCGTGCGGCGCTCCCCCGCTACCACCCCCACTCCGCCATCACCCACTCATTGCCGAGATCACTTCATGAGTGCCTGACCACCGCCTGATGCCAGCACTCGATGCAACACATTCACGCCGGATGCTCACTCCATCAGCGACGGAGTTTCAGGGCACGTGGACACCGTCACTCCGTCCGGCAGCTGGGAGACCACCCCAGGCGGACTTTCAGTTTCGCCGGGCCAGGATGCGGACGCCGTCAAGGCTGTTGACCTTGATCACCTCGTCCGCGCCAACGAGGCGGAGGTTCTCGCCAGTCCGGGGCTTCCTTCCCTGGGCCCGTCGGACGCGAAGCACCTCGATGTAGCGGCCCTCCCTGACGACGTGGTCGCCGGGTCGAACATACCCGGCGAGGGCCACCTGGGTCTTTTGAGCTGGCGTGCGACCGTGCGGCATCACCACAGCCTGCTCTCGCGCCGTTCCGCACTCCAATCATGGGCCGAGCTCTCGAACCGCGTCGACCAGAACGGAATGACCCCTTCCGCCTGGTTCTCGGCCACCTCGGTGGCGCAGTCGGGGACGACAATCGGGGGCACGCGGGCAGGGCGACATCGACCGGCAGTGACCTTGCGGGCATGTCCCGCCCCCTCAATATCAAGGCGATTGGGTGACGCTTCCTGCACTAGAGAGCAGGTACGTCGAGGCAGCGGGCGTGCAACCCCGACCCAAGCGGCGCGGCGGTCCCTCGCTCCTCGGCAGGTCTGGACCGTGCCGAGGAGACGCCCGGAACGCCAAGTTCAGTTCGGCGTGCGCCCCGCCGGTCATCTTCCCACCGTGTGGAACATCCAAGGAAGGGGCAGGCCGTGTCGCCCGCCAGCTGTAAGGGACCACCCCTTCGCCAGCTAGATGGGACCACTTGTGAGGGGTCCGGGTCGGCGTCGTGATCCTCCTGGCTGGGTGCTCGTCCGGTCAAGTGGCGGACGGGTGGAGGGTCAGTCGGCCGTGGCGCTGATCACGGGTCTTTGTCTGTCTCGGTAGCTTTCGCCGTCGACGACGAGTTCGTGGGCGGCGGACTTGAGACGGTCGACGGCGGACTGGGCGAGCAGCGGGTCGGTCATCAACGCGAGCCATTCGCTGGGGTCGCGGTTCGAGGTGGTGATCGTCGATGCCCGCCGGTGTCGTTCGACCACGGTCTCGTAGAAGTCGGCGGTGCCGGCGGCGTCGAGGGCGGAGAGCGCGAAGTCGTCGATGATCAACAAGTCCACTCGCAACAGCTTGCGCATCTCGGCGTCGACGCTGTTGTCGAGCCGGGCGATGCGGAGTCGTTTGAACAGGTGGTCGGCCCGTTCGAAGTGGACGCTGACCCGGCGGCGGACGGCGACGTGACCGAGCGCGGTGGCGAGGAACGTCTTGCCGACCCCGACTGGTCCCATGATGATCGCGTTGTTGGCGTTCTCGACGAACCGCAGGGAGCACAGCTCGTCCCACACGTGGTGGTCGTAGGTGACGTTCGCGGTCGGGTCCCAACGGTCCAGGGTCATGGACGGGTCCAGGCCCGCAACCCGGGCCCGGCGGCCGGCCGACGTGGTGTCGCGGCGGGCGACCTCGTCGGCGAGCACGACGTGGAGGAACTCGGCGTGACTCAACTTGTTGGTCTTCGCGAGCGCCAGCCGTTCCGGGAGGGTGTCGACGAGCTGGCCGAGCTTGAGGCGACGCAACGTTGCGGTCAGCTCCGGGTCGAGGCTGTGGGTGACGGTCACGGTGTCACCTCCCGCCCGGCTGCGAAGTGTCCCGGGTCGCGAGCGAACCGGCCGACGATCACGTTGTCCGGGACCGGATCGGCCTCCGCTGCTTCGGCTTCGAGGGCCCGTTCGACCATGCCGACCACGATCTTGACCGACGTGCACTCGGCGTCGACGGCCCGCTCACAGGCCTGGTTGACGCGGTCGTCGCCGTAGCGGTCGGCGGCGCGGAACAGCGCGTAGACCTGACGCATGCGGGTCCAGGGCAACGGTCCGTCGAGCACCGTTTCGGCGAAGACGCCGATCGCCGGCCCGCGGGTGTGGGCCTTGCGTTTCTGCGATTCGATGTCCCGCATCGCATAGTCCGTCTTCTCCGATGGCAGGTCGGCCGGGTCGGTGACCCGACCGCCTGCGGCCATCCGGCCGTGGGTCTTGATGAGCTGGCCGGCCAGGAACACTTTCACCAGGCGACGGTCAGCCCGGACGTCGACATGACGGCCGATCAGGTCACCGGGGATCGAGTAGAGGGCCTTGCCGACCTGGATGTGATGGTCCCGATGGACCTTGGCCCTCGAGTAGAGGGGCAGGTCGTAGGCGCCGGTCGGTGCCGGCAACAACACCGGCGCCTCTTCGGCGTCGAACACCTCGACCGGGCGTTGGTGGGTGGTGCCGTGATCACGCATCCCCGCCCGGGTCCGGCACCACAACTCGGCTGCGACCTGCGCTTCGGTTAGACACCCGAAGTCTTCGCCGGCCCAGAACGATCCCTGCACGAACGCGACCGTGCGCTCGACTCGTGGCTTGTCCTGCGGGGCCCGCACCCGGGCCGGGTCGATGATGAACCCGCGGGCCTGGGCGTACTCGACGAAGGCCTGGTTCAACGTCGGTTCCAGAGCGTCGGCCCGGGTCACGACCGTGGCCATGTTGTCGGGGATCACGACCTTGAACACCCCGCCGAAGAACGCCCAGCAGGCTTCGAACCCGGCGATCACCGTGGCCATGTCCTGGGAGAACGACAACCACACGAAGGAGTGCCTCGAGTAGGCGGCGGTGAACACCAACGCCCACACCTTCCGGCGCCGGCCGCTCTCCTCGTCGAACATGGCCCCGAGCTCACCGAAGTCGACCTGCAACTCGACACCCGGCTCGCCATCGACGACACGGACCGTCGACGCGACCGGCTTCGGGAACTTCGCCGCCAGATAGCGGTTCAACGTCCGCTCCGGCACCACCACTCCGGACCGGGCCAACAACTCGGTCATCTTGCGGGCCGGGACCTCCTTGCCGTTCCAGCCGGCGATCTTGTCGTGGTTCGACTCGCACAGCACCCACGACTCGCCACGACGACTGGGGCGGACCTGCGCGATCGCGGCCATCACCTCACCGACGAACACATCGCCGAGCTGACCGGCACCGCCGTCACGGTCCAACCCCAACTCGACCGCTGTCTCGATCACTCTCGTGACCGTCTTGCGGTCCGCTGCGACCAGCGCAGCGACCCCTCGATAGCTGCGGCCATCAAGCCACAACCTCAACACCTCACGGACCTCGAACACGGGAACCTCCCGGAATGACACACGCACCACCAATTCGGGCCGACGGACGCAACGGCGGTGAGTTGAACGTCCACGACACCGACCCCGGCGGACCCCCACAAGTGGTCCCATCTAGCTGGCGCAGCGGTGGTCCCATCTAGCTGGCGCAACCCTCAGAAAGTGGTCCCATCTAGCTGGCGGGCGACAGGCCGACTGGTTCGAGACGTACACGGAAATCGTGGACCGCCTCGCAGACGAGGCACCGCGCCATGTGGACATGCGGTCGCGAGCCGCCGATCGACAGCGGCCTGCGCTGTGAAGTGGTCGACGTCTGGCAACACACCGCGCACAGCCGAAGCGTTGTCGACGACCTACGCCGCAGCGCTGACCGCGGACGACAAGGCCCACGTCGTCGCCGATCTGCATCGAGTGTCGGCAAGCGTGCCGAACCACGTGAGTTTCCGGCCGGTCCGGAGCGCAAGCATGGCGCCTCGCCCAGTAGAACCGTGACCGAGGCCCGTCATACTCCGCAAGCGCCTGAAGTTCGAAGGTGCGCACGCGTGATCCTGTCTCACGGTGTCTGTGACAAACGGGTCGTACGGTCGAGGACTCTTGGTCAAGTCATGCCAGGCCGTCCAGGGATGGGGATCTTGAACTGATTGAGGCTTCATGTCAGCCGTGGGTGCCGGTGCTGAGCTCAGTGAAGCGATCCCGTCAGAGGAGGTGAACGGTGTCTGATGCTCAACGAAATGGCAGCCGACAGGGATCCTCGATGCTCAAATTTCGTGCGGCCGAGCGACCGCAACGGCTTGAACTTCGACCCGCATCCCAGGGACGACGAGGGCGGACACGAGCGTGGTGCGGGCGGGCGGGTCCGCGGGGAAGCGAGCGGCGAACGCCTCGTTCCACCCGCTGAAGTCGGCCGGGTCGGCGAGGAAGCACTCGACCCGAAGCACCCCTCCCAGGCTCGAGCCGGCCCGGGCCAGCACATCGGCCAGCTGGTCGAGCACGTGCTCGGCCTGGGTGGCGATGTCGTCGCCGAGCACGGCCATCGTGGCCAGGTCCACGGGCGCCAGCCCGGACACGAAGACTAGGCCGGCGCCGACGGTCGCCCCGGCGATCGGCGCCGCGTGGCCTTCGACCAGCGGAATGGATCGGCGCGCGGTCACGAGCGGGTCGGGGTGATCACATGGGGCCCGAGGTCGGCGACGCTGCCCCGGCCGAGGAGGCGCATGATGGTCACCATCTCCTCGCGCAGCAGCGTGTGCAGGCGTCGCACCCCGGCCTCGCCGTCGGCGGCCAGGGCCATCGCCGCTGCTCGGCCGAGCACCACGACGTCGGCGCCGAGGGCGAGGGCGGTGACGATGTCGCTGCCTCGGCGGATGCCGCTGTCGAGCGCGATCTCCACCTCCTCGCCGATCTCGGCCGCCACCTCGGGCAGCTGGTCGAGTGCGGCCGGTGCGCCGTCGAGCTGGCGGCCTCCGTGGTTGGACACCAGCACGGCGCTGGCGCCGGCGTCGACCGCGGCCCGGGCGTCTTCGGCGGTGAGGATGCCCTTGGCCATGAACGGCAGCGACGTGCCGGCCATCTCCTCGGCCACCCGCCCCCACTCCCAGATCGGCGCCGCCGGGTCGGTGAGGGGGTCGAACAGCTCCTCGGGTGAGAACCCGGCCCGCCGGTAGTTGCCGGTGATGATCTCCGGGTCGGGGTTGAACCGGTTCCGCATGTTGCGTTCCCGCCAGCCCGCGGTGGGGCAGTCGACGGTCAGGCAGATCGACGTGTACCCGGCCGCCTCTGCCCGCGCCAGCATGCCCCGGAAGTTCTCGGGCCTGCCCATGGGGTGCAGCTGGAGCATGCGGGCGGCCGCCGGGGCCGCCTCGGCCACCTCCTCGAGCGCGTACGACGAGGCCTCCGGCACGATCGAGGCCACGCCGGCGGCGGCGTTGGCCCGGGCCACAGCCGGGGGGCCGTCGGGGGGGAAGAGCCGCTCGGCGCCGAACGGCGACGTCAGC
>CAZCJT010000184.1:0-5718 GCA_964498565.1 uncultured Acidimicrobiaceae bacterium | reverse complement strand
GGCTCAGCGAGCGGGCGCCGTCGGTGACGTAGGAGATCCCCGTGCCGATGGTGAGCACGACGGCAGCCCACAGCACCGAGACGTGGACCCACTCGGCGCTCTCGGCCACCGGGGGCAGGAGGGCGAAGGCCACGGCGAACTCCTGGACCACGGTCTTGACCTTGGCCGAGTAGCGGGCCGGGACGGCGATGCCGCGGCGGGCGTACCAGGACCGGAACACCGAGATGCCGATCTCGCGCACGGTGATGAGCAGCACCGGCACCCACCAGAAGGTGCCGGAGGCGACGAGCGCCCAGGCGGCACCGAGGACGAGGATCTTGTCGGCCAGCGGATCGAGGAAGGCGCCCGAGCGGGTGGTGCCGTGCTTGCGGGCCAGGTGCCCGTCGATGCCGTCGCTGCCGGCCAGCACCGCCCACGCCACGACCGCCCAGTACGAGGCGCCCCCGTTGGCGACGAAGGCGAGGAACGGGATGGCGAGGGCCATGCGGGCCACGGTGATGGCGTTGGCCGGCGTGGCCAGCGCCGACGCCCCGTAGCGCATGCGGTCGGCGGCGTCGCTCACGACAGCTGCTCCGCACCTGCGATCGCGGCGGTGGGGAGGCGGGCGTGGACCTCGGGGCCCTCGGCGGCCACCACCTCGACGTCGACGATGGCACCCACCTCGAGGTGATCGGGCACGGTGATGATGCCGTCGATCTCGGGCGCTTCCCGGTGGCTGCGGCCCACGCCCGGCTCGTCGACCAGCACCGACACGGTGCGCCCCACGAGGGCGTCGCGGCGGGAGGCGGTGATGTCGTCCTGGAGGCCGCGCAGCTCGACCAGGCGGTCGGCCACCAGTGCGTCGGGCACCACACCGTCGAGGTCGGCGGCGTAGGTGCCGTCCTCGGCCGAGTAGCGGAAGAAGCCGCACCAGTCGAGCTCGGCCTCCTCGACGAAGGCGAGCAGGGCGTCGTGGTCGGCCTCGGTCTCGCCCGGGTAGCCGACGATGAAGTTGGAGCGGAACGCGGCGTCGGGCTCCCGGCGGCGGATGGCCTCGATGCGCTCGAGGTAGGTGGCTCCGTCGCCCCACCGGCGCATGCGGCGCACCAGCGGACGGGAGACGTGCTGCAGCGAGAGATCGAAGTACGGCACGCCGGTCCGGCAGATGGCGTCGATCAGCGCGTCGTTGAGCTCGGACGGGTACAGGTACAGCAGACGGAGGCGGTCGACGACCGAGGAGAGCTCGTCGAGCAGCGGGACCAGCTCGCGCGAGCCGTGACCCTGGTCGCGACCGTAGGAGGCGAGGTCCTGGGCGACGAGCACGACCTCACGGACGCCGGTTGCCGCCAGGGACTCGACCTCGGCGACGACCTCGGACCGGGTGCGGGAGCGCTGCGGACCCCGGAACGACGGGATGGCGCAGAACCCGCACTTGCGGTCGCAGCCCTCGGCCACCTTGACGTAGGCCCACGGCGCCGTCGCCGCCGGACGGGGCATGTTGAGCAGGTCGAGGGCGGGAACGGCCGGGGCGGGCGCGCTGCCGATGGTGACGGGCACCCAGCCGGTCTGGGCGCTCGTGATCGGGCCGCCGAAGCCGACCACCCGGTCCACCTCGGGGAGCGCGTCGGCGAGCTCGGCGCCGTAGCGCTCGGCCATGCAGCCCGTGACCACGACCTCGGCGCCGTCGCGCCGGGCGTCGCTCAGCGACAGGATCGTGTCGATCGACTCCTGGCGGGCCTCTTCGATGAACGCGCACGTGTTCACGACCACGAGGTCGGCATCGCCCGGCGCGTCCGCCGGGAGGTACCCGTCGGCGAGCAGCCGTCCGGTGACCTTGTCGGAGTCGACCGAGTTCTTCGGGCACCCCAGCGTCTCGACCCAGAAGCGCTGCACCATCGGGATGCAGGGTACCGGGGGGCCCGGGCGGCGCCCGAGTCGCCTCGGCGCCTACGCCGTGTGCGCCAGGCGCAAGCCCTGGCGCGGCCACGCCGTCTTCACCAGCTGGCCGGTGCCGGAGAGCGTGACGTACGCGGTGCCCAGGTCGTCGCCGCCGAAGCAGATGTTGGTGACGAGCGGGTCGGGGAAGGCGGTGTGCTCGATGGTCCCGCCGTCGGGCGAGATGGCGGTGATCCCGCCGTTGATGAGCGTCGCCACGCAGACCCAGCCCTCGGCGTCGACGGCCAGGGAGTCGAGGAGCTGCATGCCGGGCAGACCGGCGAGCAGGTGCCCGCCGCCCGGACCGGCCGGGTTGACCTGCGATTCGTCGAGCGTGCCGGGGTCGCCGATGGGCCAGCGGTACACGCGGCCGGTGTGGGTCTCGGCGGCGTAGAGGCTGGACCCGTCGGGCGAGAGGCCCACGCCGTTCGGGGCGTCGACGGGGAACACGACCTCCCGGCACGAGGTGCCGTCGGGTGCGGCGTAGTGCAGGCCGGTGCGGTCCGACGTCCGCTCGAGGCGGACGCCGTGGTCACTGAACCAGAAGCCGCCGTGGGCGTCGAAGACGATGTCGTTGGGTGCCCGGAGGGGGACGCTGGCGCCGTCGGGCGTGACGGAGTCGGTGTAGACGGTCTCGACCACGCCGGTCTGGAGGTCGACCCGCTGGATGGACCGGCCGGTCCACGATGGGGGCACCGGCCCGGGGATGGTCAGGCCCATGACGTCCTCCCAGTGGAAGCAGCCGCCGTTGTTGCACACGTAGACCCTGCCGTCGGGGCCGACCGCGGCGCCGTTGGGGCCGCCGCCGAGGTCGAAGCGCTTGCGCACCGACCCGTCGGCCTCCAGCCAGGTGAGCGAGCCCCGCTTGATCTCCACGAGCAGGATCGAGCCGTCGTCCATGGCGATGGGCCCCTCCGGGAACTGGAGGTCGGTGGCGATCGTGGTCACGTCGGCGGTCATGGGCGGATCTTGGCACGCACGGCCAACGCCGGTCCGGCAGCGCGCGTGCGATCACGCCAGCAGCGGGACGGTGGCGGCGTAGGCGGCCAGCAGCGTGCCGGCCTCCCACCGCTCGACCCGACGCTTCGTGGCCATGAACAGCCACGCACCGAGGGCGATGGCCACCATCGCGCCCACGCCGATCGATGCCAGCTTGTCGTCGTCGAGCGTGCCCGGGCCCATCAGCCCGGCGATGCCGCCGACGGCCAGGCTGTTGAAGAGGTTGGAGCCGAGCAAATTGCCGACGATCAGCTCGTCCTCGCCCTTGCGGGCGGCAGCGATGGCGGTCATCAGCTCCGGCAGCGACGTGCCGACGGCGACCAGCGTGACGGCGACGAAGCCCTCGCCCAGACCGAGCTCGTCGGCGATGTTCGATGCCCCGGTCACCGCGAGCTGGGCGCCGATGATGACGCCGACCAGCCCGACGAAGGACCGCATCGACTCCCGGCGCACCGAGGGTTGGTCGTCCTCGTCGAGGAACTCGTCCACCTCGGCGAGCAGCTCGTTGTCCTCGCCAGTGGCGTTCCCGGTGAACAGCCAGAGGAGGGCGGCGAGGAGGGCCACGAGGAGGACGGCCCCTTCCCACCTCTCGAGGCCGCCCTGGACGAGCACGGCGAACAGCAGCACTGCGGCGGTCGAGAGGGGCGCCTCCTTGCGCAGGACCCCGGACGCGACGCTCATCAAGCACAGGAGCGACGCCACGCCCAGCACCAGCGACAGGTTCGCCACGTTGGAGCCGATGACGTTGCCGATCGCCAGGTCGAGCTTGCCCTGAGCGGCGGCGATGGCGGACACGACCATCTCCGGCGCGCTGGTGCCGAAGCCGATCACCGCCGCACCGATGATGACCGGCGGCACGTTCAGGGCCGCGGACAGCCGCGCGGCACCGGCCACGAAGACGTCGGCCGCCTTGGTGAGCACGGCCAGTCCGACCACGACGGCGAGGAGGGCGAGCAGCACGTCGGCCAGGGTGTCGGATCTCCCCAGCTCGTGACGAGTCCGGGGAACATCGCGCCCAGGCCTGACCCGGACCGAGGTCGAGCTGGCCTTGCCAGGGCCCGGTCAGGTGTTGGTGCCCTGACCTCGTCGGTCAGCTCTTGGAGAGCAGGTCGTCGAGCTCGGCTTCGGTCATCAGCACGTCCCGGGCCTTGGAGCCGATGGAGGGACCGACGACCCCGCGCTGCTCGAGGATGTCCATGAGCCGGCCGGCACGGGCGAAGCCGACCTTGAGCTTGCGCTGGAGCATCGAGGTGGAGCCGAGCTGGCTGCGCACGATGAGCTCCATCGCCTGCAGGGCGAGGTCGTCGTCGTCCTCGTCCCCGGTGCCGCCGCCGGGCAGCATCATCCCGGGTTCGCTGCCCTCGTCGCCCTGCACGTCCTCGACGTAGGTGACCTGGGGCGCCTGGCGCTTCCAGTGCGCGGCGATGGCCCGGACCTCCTCCTCGGTGACCCACGAGCCCTGGATGCGGGCCGGCGTGGACGAGGTCGGGCCGAGGAAGAGCATGTCGCCCTTGCCGACGAGGCGCTCGGCGCCGACCTGGTCGAGGATGACCCGGCTGTCGGTGGCGCTGGACACGGCGAACGCCAGGCGGGCCGGCACGTTGGCCTTGATGACGCCGGTGATGACGTTCACCGACGGGCGCTGCGTGGCGATGATGAGGTGGATGCCAACGGCGCGGGCCATCTGGGCGATGCGGCAGATCGAGTCCTCGACGTCGCGGGCGGCGACCATCATGAGGTCGGCGAGCTCGTCGACCACGACGATTATGAACGGCAGCCGCCCGTAGCGGTCGGGGCCGGGCACGTCCGGGGCGCCCGACGATCCCACGAGGCGCCCCTGGTAGGCGGCTTCGGCCTCGTCGAGGTCGCCGCGGTCGAAGGCGTCGTTGTAGCCGGTGATGTCGCGCACGCCGACCTCGGACAGCAGGTCGTAGCGGCGCTCCATCTCCTTGACCGCCCACGACAGCGCGTTGGCCGCCTTCTTGGGGTTGGTCACCACCTGGGTGAGCAGGTGGGGCAGGCCCTCGTACTGGCCCATCTCCACCCGCTTGGGGTCGATCAGGATCATGCGCACCTGGTCGGGCGTCGACCGCATGAGGATCGACGTGAGGATCGAGTTGAGGCAGCTCGACTTGCCGGCACCGGTCGCACCGGCGATGAGGATGTGAGGCATCTGGGCCAGGTTCATGAGGTGCGAGCGGCCGTTGATGTCGCGACCCACGGCGACCTCGAGCGGGTGCTCGGCCTCGATGGCTTCGCGGCTGGTGAGGATGTCGCCGACGGTGACCAGCTGGCGGCGGGCGTTGGGCACCTCGATGCCGATGGCCTGCTTGCCCGGGATCGGCGCCAGGATGCGCACGTCGGGGGTGGCCATGTTGTAGGCGATGTCCTTGGCCAGGCTCGTGACCTTGTTGACCTTGACGCCCGGGCCGAGCTCGAGCTCGTAGCGGGTGACGGTGGGGCCGACGACCATGCCGATGAGGCGGGTCTCCACGCCGTGCTGGGCCAGGCTGGCCTCGAGGCGACGCCCGTCCTCCTCGACGGCCTTGCGGTCGACCTCCTGGCTGCCCGTGCGCACCAGGACCTTCGACGGCGGCAGCTTCCAGTCGCCGGCGTGGGCGGTGGGGCGCAGCTCGATGTCGCCGGCGGGCGCCTCGGGCTCCGGGACGTGGACCGCCAGCTCGGTGGTGGGTTGGTCCGCAGGCTCCGGCGGGAGGGGCTCGGGCTCCTCGTCGGCGGCGTAGAGCGAGGTGGGCTCGGCCACGGTGACGTCGATGGGGCCATCGTCGCCGTCGCCCTGGCGGG
>CAZCJT010000183.1:0-5734 GCA_964498565.1 uncultured Acidimicrobiaceae bacterium | reverse complement strand
CGGCCACGCCGTGGATCGCCGGCGGGACGAGGCCACCGACCGAGGGCTCGCCGTTGATCACGGGGACGACCACGAGGTAGGCGCCGACCAGCACGGCCAGCGCCGCCATGACCACGGCCCCGGGTGACCGGCTCCCCGCCGCCACCCGCCCGATGGCGACGTAGCCGCCCACCAGGTACGCCACCATGGCGGCGACCGCCACCAGCAGCGCGACCGCGGCGATGAGCAGCACCTCCGGGCCGAAGGAGATCGTTTCCGCGATGATCGCGGGCATGCTCCACGCCGCGTCGGCCGCCGCCGACCTCGTCCCCACCATGGTGGCGCAGGGTACCGACGCCGCGTGGGCGGCGCTGGCGGGTGCACCGGTCGAGGACCTGGTGGTGCTGGGTTGCTATCTGGCTGTGATCGCCGGGGTCGCGGTGGAGACGGCCGTCCACTGGCAGCGCCCTGATCGGACGCCTCGCCTCCGCGAGGCCCGGGCCGCCGGCGTGATGGCGGCCGGGGCACTCGCGGTCGGGGTGCTGTGCACCGCGCTGCTCCGCGAGCTCTGGGTGGTCGTCGGCAGCGTCGCCCCGTCCGCCGCCTCCTCGTTCTGGGACGCGCACCCGGTGCTCGCCACGGTGTCGGCCTTCGTCGCCTGGGACCTGGTCGGCTTCTGCCACCACCAGATCGGCCACCGCACCGCCGCGGGGTGGGCAGCCCACCGTCCGCACCACACCGGCCGCGAGTACCAGCTGGCCCTCGGCCTGCGCCTGTCGTGGCTGCCATGGCACTCGTTCGCGCTGTCCCCGCTGCTGGCGCTGGCCGGCTGGAACCTCCGCACGATCATCGTCTGCGCCGCCGTGTCGAACCTCCTCCAGGCGCTGCAGCACACAGCCACCGGCGTCCCGGTCCCCCGTCTGCTCGCTGCGGTGGTCATGACACCCGAGCACCACCGGCACCACCACGCCGTCGGTGGCGACGCCGTGAACCTCGGCCCGGTGCTCACCTGCTGGGACCGCCTGGCCGGGTCGTACCGGTCCGGGCCGGTCCCCGACGGCACCCGCTACGGGCTCGAGGGCGCCGGCGCCACGAACCCCATGGCCGCGGAGCTCGACGGCCTGCGCGCGCTGGTGCGGCGGCAGCCCATCGCCGCGCTCACCTGATCTCGACCGCCGCCCGCGCCCCGCGGGTCAGTCGAGCCCCTCGAACACCCCTTCGAGGAGCTCGGCGAACGGGCTCTTGCGCTTGCGCTTGCGTCCCCGGTAGCGGTCGTCGTCCCGGTAGCGGTCGTCGTCCCGGTAGCGGTCGTCGTCGCGGCCGCGGTCGACGCGGTACCGGTCGTCCGCGTGGCGGTCCGACGGCAGCGGCGTCGGCGCACGCGGCGGCTCCGGCGTGGTGATGCGGTGCTCGGGCGACCGGGCCTCGACGAGGTCGAGCAGCTTCTCCAGCTCGCCGCGGTCGAGCCACATGCCACGGCAGCGGCCGCAGTGGTCCACCTCGATCCCGTCTCGGATGTGCGGGACGAGCTCGGACTCCAGGCAGACGGGGCAGCGCATGGCGCCAGAGGCTACCGGCGGCTGCCGATAGCGTTCGGGTGTGGCCGACACCTGCGAGCACGACGAGGTCCCCGGGCCGCTCGACCCGGTCGAGGTGCTCGACCGGATCGTGTACCTGCTGGACCGCCGCCTGGAGGAGGGCCGTCGGGTGCGGGCCTACGCCAACGCCCGTGACCTGATCGCCGAGCTCGACCATGACGAGCTGCTGGCCCGCCACCGTGACCGCACGCTCACCGAGCTGGCCGGCATCGGACCCGCCACCAGCACCGTCATCGCCGAGGCCCTCGACGGCAAGGTCCCGAAGAAGCTGACCGAGCTGGAGGCCACGAACCCCGTCGACGCCGGCGAGGGCGCTGAACTGCGCGCCGCGCTGAAGGGCGACTGCCACCTGCACTCGAACTGGTCCGACGGCGGGGCGCCGATCGAGAAGATGGCAGCGGCGGCGCGGGCGCTCGGCCACGAGTACATGGTGCTGACCGACCACTCCCCCCGCCTGACCATCGCCCACGGCCTCGACCCCGACCGTCTGCGCCGACAGCTCGACGTCATCGACGAGCTCAACGCGGGCTGGGACGACTTCCGGATCCTCACCGGCATCGAGGTCGACATCCTCGCCGACGGCTCCCTCGACCAGGAGGAGGAGCTGCTCGACCGGCTCGACGTCGTCGTGGCCAGCGTGCACTCCAAGCTGTCGATGGACGAGACGGAGATGACCCGCCGCATGGTCATGGCCGTCGCCAGCCCCCACGTCGACATCCTCGGCCACTGCACCGGCCAGAAGGTGCCCGGCCACCAGCGCCAGATCGGCAAGAGCGACTTCGCGGGACGGGTCGGCTCCAGCTTCGACGCCGACGTGGTGTTCGCCGCCTGCGCCCGCTTCGACACCGCGGTCGAGATCAACTGCCGGCCGGAGCGGCAGGACCCGCCCGACCACCTCCTCGAGCTCGCCCTCGAGTGGGGCTGCAAGCTCGCCGTCGACACCGACGCCCACGCGCCCGGCCAACTCGAGTGGCAGCCCTTCGGCTGCGACAAGGCCGCCCGCCACGGCGTGGAACCGGAGCAGGTCGTCAACACCTGGCCGGCCGAGCAGCTCGTCGAGTGGGCCGCATCTCACCCGACGTCGTGACGAGGAACCGTTCTGGGCCGCCGAAGACGACGACGATGGGTGCGGGGCGGCCCAGAACGGAGGGATGACCCGCCGCCGAAGGAGCGGCGGTGCGCTCGACGCCCGGATCGAGCGGGAGGAGCTGCTCGTCTCGGGTGAGCGCGGCGAGGTCGAGCTGCGCAGCAGGGGCACGACCCGGCCGTGAAGGCCAGGCCCTGCCACCGCTGCCGGTGCACGGACTACTGAGTCAGCGGCCTCACTACTCGGCAGGGCACTGTGAGTCGGCCTGGGTCACGTCGTTGTTCGCGTCGGCGGTCTGCTGGCCCTGGAGGCTCTTCTGCCAGGTCTGGCGGCCTTCGGCACCCTGCCCCTGGGCCTTGCCGGCAGCGTTGCCGGTGGTGTCGTGGCACTCGCCGTTCGGCGTCACCACCGAGCTGTGGGCGGCGCCGGCGGACGGCGCCCCGGCGAACATGGCGAGGGATGCGCCGGCGAAGGCGATGACGGCGAGCTTCTTCTTCATGGCTGGTCTCCAGGTGTCGACGGGTAGCCGGTCCGGCCCTTTCGTCCCACCTGTACCTACGGAGCAGAGAACCGCCGCGGATGTCGGGGTGCCCCATCTGCGTTGACATCCAGAGGGCGCACCGGCATCCTGGGGAGCGATGAGCCACGATCTGGGACTCCTCCTCCTCACCTAGGCGAGCGCCACATACTGCGCTCGCCCGACCTCCTGTGCCTCCCGGCCAGGAGGTTTCTTGCTTTTCCGACCCCCGTACGAGCCCCAGATCTCCACGAGAGGAACCGACATGGCGAACCAGCCCCGCAACGGCAAGCCCGGCGTGATGCCCTTCGACAAATACCAGCCGTTCCTCCCGCTCGCGCTCCCGGACCGGACCTGGCCCGACCAGCGCATCGAGCAGGCGCCGCTGTGGTGCTCGGTCGACCTGCGCGACGGCAACCAGGCGCTGATCGACCCGATGGACCCGGCCCGCAAGCGCAAGATGTTCGACCTGCTCGTCGACATGGGGTTCAAGGAGATCGAGATCGGCTTCCCGTCGGCCAGCCAGCCCGACTTCGACTTCTGCCGTGAGCTGATCGAGCAGGACCTGATCCCCGACGACGTCTGGATCCAGGTCCTCGTCCAGTGCCGACCCGAGCTCATCGAGCGCACGTACGAGGCCATCGCCGGCGCACCGCGGGCGATCGTCCACTTCTACAACTCGACGTCGATCCTGCAGCGCCGGGTCGTGTTCGGCATGGACAAGGACGGCATCACCGACATCGCCGTCAACGCCGCAAGGCTGTGCCGCAAGCTCGAGGACCGGGTCCAGGGCACCCACGTCCGCTACGAGTACTCGCCCGAGAGCTTCACCGGCACCGAGACCGACTACGCCATCGAGATCTGCGACGCCGTGCGGGAGGCAATCGACCCCGGCACCGACGACAAGCTCATCCTCAACCTGCCGGCCACGGTGGAGATGTACACGCCGAACATCTACGGCGACGTCATCGAGTACTTCCACCGCAACGTGCCCCACCGCGACCAGATCGTGCTGAGCCTCCACCCGCACAACGACCGGGGCTGCGCCGTCCCGGCCGCCGAGTTCGGCGTGATGGCCGGCGCCGACCGGGTCGAGGGCACGCTCTTCGGCAACGGGGAGCGCACCGGCAACGTCGACCTGGTGACACTGGGCATGAACCTGTTCTCCCAGGGCGTCGACCCCGAGATCGACTTCCGTGACATCGACGCCGTCCGGCGCACCACCGAGTGGTGCAACCGCCTCGAGGTCCACCCCCGCCACCCCTACGGCGGCGACCTCGTCTACACCGCGTTCTCGGGCAGCCATCAGGACGCCATCAAGAAGGGCCTTGCCGCGCTGGCCGACACGATCCCCGAGGGCGGCAAGCCCGGCGACTACCCGGTGTGGGAGGTGCCGTACCTGCCCATCGACCCCAAGCACGTGGGCCGCACGTACGAGGCCGTGATCCGGGTGAACAGCCAGTCCGGCAAGGGCGGCGTCGCCTACGTGATGAAGGAGGAGCACGGCTTCGACCTGCCCCGCCGGCTCCAGATCGAGTTCTCCAAGTCGATCCAGGGCGTGACGGAGAACACCGGCACCGAGATCAACCCCAGCGAGATGTGGGCCCAGTTCGAGGGGGAGTACCTCGGCATCGGCCGCTACCGGCTCGACTCCTACGAGATGCGCACCACCTCGGACGCGGCGGAGATCACCGCGCAGGTCATCGCCGACGGCGAGCACCACACGGTGGTGGGGCACGGCAACGGTCCGGTGTCGGCGTTCGTCAACGGGCTCCGCGAGCACCTCGGCGTCGACGTCGACGTCCTCGACTACTCCGAGCACGCCATCGGCGCCGGCGCCGACACCCAGGCCGTCGCGTACGTCGAGACCCAGACCGGCGACGGCACCGTCCGCTGGGGCGTCGGCGTCCACGACAGCATCGTGGCGGCCTCGCTCCGGGCCGTCCTCTCGGCCGTCAACCGCTAGACGTGCTCTGGCTCGACGCCCTCGTCGTCGGCGACGAACCGGAGGCGTGGTCGGCGGCCGGGTTCACCGTCGACGGCGACGAGGTCGCCATCGGCGGCGTGCGGATCGCGTGCATCGGAGACGGGGCCGGCGCCGACCGCTGGCGCCTCCGCGCCGACGAGCCGCTGCCGGCGGACGTGGACGGGATCGCGACCACGACGACCGACGCCGACCCGCCGGCGCCCGGGGTGCACCCCAACGGCGTCGTGAGCTTCGACCACGTCGTGCTCCGCTCCCCGGACCTCGACCGGACCACCGAGGCACTGGGCCGCCTCGGACTCGACCTGCGTCGCACGCGCGACGTCGACCTCGGCGAGCACTCGATCCAGCAGCGGTTCTTCCGGATGGGCGAGGTCATCCTCGAGCTGGTCGGTCCGCCGCAGCCCACCGGCGACGGACCGTGCCGGATCTGGGGCTACGCCCTCGTGACCGATGACATCGACGCCTCGGCGGCCTGGCTCGGCGACCGGTGCTCGCCGCCGAAGCCGGCGGTGCAGGCCGGGCGGCGGATCGCCACGGTGCGCACGCGCGAGCTGGGCATCGGTCCG
>CAZCJT010000182.1:0-5745 GCA_964498565.1 uncultured Acidimicrobiaceae bacterium | reverse complement strand
CCGCAGCCAGAAGGCCTGAGGTGGTGACGGACGCCGACGTCGAGGTCCGCGCCGCCGGTGGGGTGCCGTGGCGGCGCGGCGCGGCCGGGCTCGAGGTGCTGGTCATCCACCGGTCCCGCTACGACGACTGGTCGTTCCCCAAGGGAAAGCTCGACCCCGGCGAGAGCTGGGAGCAGGCCGCGGTCCGTGAGGTGTGGGAGGAGACCGGGCTGGTCACCGTGCTCGGCGACGAGCTCGGCAGCACCGCCTACCGCGACCGCCACGGCCGCCAGAAGCACGTCCGCTACTGGTCGATGGCCGTGGCGGCCGATGCCGGCTTCACGCCCGGTGACGAGGTCGGCGAGCGGCGCTGGGTCCCGTCCGGCGAGGCGGAGGAGCTGCTGACCTACGAGCGCGATCGGGCCGTGCTCGAGCGGGCCGTCGAGCTGCTCGGCCCCTGAGCCGAGCGAGTTCGCTCGCCGGCCCCCGGCCGTTCACCTGGGGTCCACCGGCACCGAGCCGACCGGAAACCTTGCCTTCGTACGGTGCGCGTCGTCCCTCGTGGACGTCCCCACCCCCTGTATGGAGGAATCCCCTTGATCCGAGACCGACGCTGGGCATCGATGCTTGCCCTGCTCCTTCCTTTCGCCCTGTTCGCCGCTGCGTGTGGTGACGATGACGACACCACGGCCGAGACCGACGACACGACGGCGGAGACCGGCAGCGAGGACGCCACCGAAGACGCGGCCGGCGGTGATCTGTCCGGTTCGATCGTGATCAGCGGCTCGTCCACGGTGGAGCCGATCTCGATCGCGGTGGCCGAGAAGTTCAGCGAGGCCAACCCCGGTGTCGACATCTCCGTCGACGGGCCCGGCACCGGTGACGGCTTCGAGCTGTTCTGCCAGGGCGAGACCGACATCAACGACGCCTCGTCCAAGATCAAGGACGAGCAGATCGCCCAGTGCGAGGAGAACGGCGTCGACTTCATCGAGCTGCAGATCGGCAACGACGGCATCGCCATGATGACCAACGAGGCCAACGAGGCGGTCACCTGCCTGACGTTGGCCGACATCTACGCCCTCGTCGGTCCCGAGTCCCAGGGGTTCTCGAACTGGAGCGACGCCCAGGACCTGGCCACCGAGCTGGGTTCGAGCACCGAGCTGCCCGATGCGCCCCTCGACGTGACCGGTCCCGGTGAGGAGTCGGGCACCTACGCCTCGTTCGTGGAGCTGGTGATCGAGGAGTTCAACGAGGACCGCGGTGCCGAGGCCGAGACCCGCCCCGACTACCAGGCCTCGGCCGATGACAACGTCATCATCCAGGGCATCCAGGGATCGGACACCAGCTTCGGTTGGGTCGGCTTCGCCTTCGCCCGTGAGGCCGAGGGCGTCAAGGTCCTCGAGGTCGACGGCGGCGACGGCTGCATCGCCCCGACCGACGAGACGATCGCGGACAACTCCTACCCGGTGAGCCGGCCGCTGTTCATCTACGTGAACCCGGCCAAGGCCGAGGAGAACCCGGCGCTGGCCGCGTACGTCGACTCGTACCTGGGTGACGCTGTCTCGTCGGTGTCCGAGGTCGGCTACGTCGATCTGGCCGACGAGGACCTGGCCAGCACGGTGGAGCGCTGGGAGGCCCGGACCACCGGCGCCGCCTGACCCATCCGGCACCGCAGAGCAGCGACGGGCCGGCCCTCCGGGGCCGGCCTGTTCGCGCCTCGGTTGCCGTTCGTTCACCTCTCGTTCACCTCGGCCGACCCTTACGTCCACCTGCCGTCCCTACCGTGGACACCGACCCACACGACACGACCCGGTCCCCCGCCTGGAGGAAGCCGTCTTGTCCCGCACCCGGCGCTGGGCTCCGTCCCCCGTCCTGCTGTTACCCGTCGTGCTGCTCGCCGCGTGCGTCCGGGACACCGAGACGGTCGTCGTGAGCGGGTCCTCCACCGTCGAGCCCATCTCCATCGCCGTGGCCGAGGGCTTCGCCGACGCTCGCGACGAGGTGAGCATCTCCGTCGACGGCCCCGGGACCGGTGACGGGTTCGAGCTGTTCTGCGACGGGCTCATCGACATCAACGACGCCTCCTCGAAGATCAAGGACGAGCAGATCGAGGCCTGCGAGGAGGGCGGTGTCGACTTCATCGAGCTGCAGATCGCCAACGACGGCATCGCCGTGCTGACCAGCCCGGCCAACGAGGCGGTGACCTGCCTCACGCTGGCCGACCTCTACGCCCTGGTCGGGCCCGAGTCCCAGGGCGTCGGGCGGTGGAGCGAGGCCGAGGCCCTCGCCACCGAGCTCGGGTCCGACACCGACCTGCCCGACGTCGACATCGATGTGGTGGGCCCGGGTGAGGAGTCGGGGACCTTCGCCTCCTTCGTCGAGCTGGTGATCGAGGAGTTCAACGAGGACCGGGGCCAGGACGCCACCACCCGGCCCGACTACCAGGCCTCCTCCGACGACAACGTGATCCTGCAGGGCGTCGGCGGTTCGCCGACCAGCTTCGGTTGGGTCGGCTTCGCGTTCGCCCAGGGTGCCGAGGGCGTGAAGATCCTCGAGGTCGACGGCGGCGACGGCTGCGTCGCCCCGTCGCAGGAGACGATCGCCGACGGCTCGTACCCCATCAGCCGACCCCTGTTCATCTACGTCAACGCAGACCGCGTCGAGGAGTCGCCGGTGCTCGAGGCGTTCGTGGACTTCTACCTCCACGACGCGATCGGCTCGGTGGACGAGGTCGGCTACGTCCCGCTGTCCGATGACGACCTGGCCGCCACCCGCGAGCGCTGGGCCTCCCGAACGATCGGTGCCGCATGACCGACCTCGCCACCCGCCCCCAGACCTACAGCCTCGAGGACTTCCGGGGGTCCCGGTCCCGCATGCGCACGGAGCGGATCGTCCGGGGGGTCCTGTTCGGGGCCGCACTGCTCTCGATCGTGGTGTCGGTGCTCATCGTGGCCTCGCTGGTCGGCGAGGCGTGGACCTTCGTCAGCCAGGTCGAGCTGGCCAGCCTGTGGACCGACGGCTGGTTCCCGCGCCGGGGCATCTACGACATCAAGACGCTGGTCGCCGGCACCCTCATCGTGACGGTCATCGCCATGGTGGTGGCCGTGCCCCTCGGCCTCGGTGCTGCGGTGTACCTGTCGGAGTACGCGCGGCCCGGCGTGCGCAAGCTGCTGAAGCCGGCGCTCGAGATCCTCGCCGGCATCCCCTCCGTGGTGCTGGGCTTCTTCGCCCTCACCTTCATCTCGCCCGAGGTCGTGCAGCGGATGAACCCGACGGCGACGCAGTTCAACATCGCAGCTGCCGGCATCGGTGTCGGCATCCTCGCCATCCCGCTCATCGCGTCCGTGTCCGAGGACGCCATGCGCTCGGTGCCGCGAGCCCTGCGGGAGGCGTCCTACGGCCTCGGCGCCCGCAAGATCACCACGACGATCCGGGTCGTCATCCCCGCCGCCGTCTCCGGCCTGGTCGCCGCGTTCATCGTGGCGGTCTCGCGTGCGATCGGCGAGACCATGGTCGTGTTCATCGCCGCCGGTGCCACCGGTGGGTCGCTGTTCAGCACCGACCCGTTCAAGCCGGGCCAGACCATGACCGCAGCGATCGCCTCCCAGGCGGCCGGCACCGATCAGGTGCGCGGCGCCGGGCTCACGTTCCAGAGCCTGTTCTTCGTCGCCCTGCTGCTGTTCGCCATCACGCTCGTCCTCAACGTGCTCGCCGGACGCTTCGTCCAACGGGTCCGTCAGGCCTACTAGGAGCCAGCCATGGCCCTCACCACACCGGCGGCCCACGTCAGCTCCATCGTCCCCGAGCAGGTCCGTCGCCAGCTCACCGGCCGTCGCACCGACACGGCCGGTCGCGCCTTCCAGGGCCTCCTGATCGGCGCCGTCGCCGCCTCGATCCTCGTCCTCGGCGTGCTCGTCTTCGACATGGTCAACACCGGGAGCGGCACGCTCACCGGCCGGCTCGGCGACTTCGTCACCGGGAGCCTCCGGTCCCAACCGGGGGACTCCGGGATCCTGCAGGGTCTGCGCGGCACCTTCTACATCGGCGTGTTCACCGTCGTGTTCGCCTTCCCCATCGGGGTCGGCGCCGCCATCTACCTCGAGGAGTACGCCGCCAAGTCCCGGCTGTCCCGCTTCATCGACCTCAACATCCGGAACCTCGCCGGCGTGCCGTCGGTCGTCTACGGGATCCTGGGTCTGGCCATATTCGTGAAAGCCCTCGGCGGGATCACCGGTCCGAGCTCGCAGGGACGCTCCCTCATCTCCGCCGGCCTCACGCTCGCCATCCTGGTGCTGCCGATCGTGATCATCACCGCGTCCGAGGCGCTGCGGGCGGTCCCGGCCAGCCTGCGGGAGGCCGGCTACGGCGTCGGCGCCACGCGCTGGGAGGTCACGAAGGACCACGTCCTGCCATATGCGGCGCCGGGGATCCTCACCGGCACCGTCCTGGCCCTGGCCAGGGCCATGGGCGAGGCGGCACCGCTCATCCTGGTCGGCGCGGTCACGGGCTTCCTGTCCGGGGGCACCGAGCTCGACCCGGCCACCCTCGGCGACCGGTTCACGGCCATGCCCATCGTCATCACCACCTGGGCCGGTCGACCGGGGCCGGAGTGGGAGCAGGCCACCGCAGCCGCCATCGTGGTGCTGCTGGTCGTCGTGCTGCTCGCCAACGCCGTCGCCATCCTGGCCCGCAACCACTACGAGAAGAAGAGGGGTTGACGTGCCCGAGCACTCGACCGAGGAGCTGCCCGCCATGACCGATGCACGGAGGGTCGGCGTGACCACGACGAGCGCGCCGAGCGCGGGTGGGGCCACCGTCTTCGACGTCGACGATGTGTCGGTGTACTACGGGGCGTTCCGTGCGGTGCGGGACGTGTCGATGCAGGTCCGCCAGCACCAGATCACGGCGTTCATCGGCCCGTCGGGGTGTGGGAAGTCCACGATGCTGCGCTGCTTCAACCGGATGAACGACCTGATCGACACGGCCCGGGTCGAGGGCCGGATCACCTATCACGGTGTGGACCTGTACGACCCGGCGGTGAACCCGGTGGAGGTGCGCCGTCGGATCGGGATGGTGTTCCAGAAGCCGAACCCGTTCCCGAAGTCGATCTACGACAACGTCGCCTACGGGCCCAAGGTGGCCGGCGCCAAGGGCAACCTCGACGACGTGGTGGAGCGTGCCCTGCAGGGTGCGGCGCTGTGGGATGAGGTGAAGGATCGGCTGAAGGAGTCGGGGATGAGCCTCTCGGGTGGGCAGCAGCAGCGCCTGTGCATCGCCCGGGCGATCGCCACCGACCCGGAGGTGCTGTTGATGGATGAGCCGTGCTCGGCGCTGGACCCGATCGCCACGGGCCGGATCGAGGACCTGATGGTCGAGATCGAGGAGCGGTTCACGATCATCATCGTCACTCACAACATGCAGCAGGCGGCCCGGGTGTCGGACAGGACGGCGTTCTTCACCACCGAGGTCAGCCACGAGGGTGATCGCCGGACGGGCCTGCTGGTGGAGTTCTCCGACACCGACAAGATCTTCACCAACCCGGCCGACGAGCGGACCGAGAACTACGTGACCGGTCGCTTCGGCTGATGCGGCGGTGAGGGAGACTCCCCCCATGCGACCGGCCGCACGTGCGGAGGACGGGAGTTGAGCGACGGTGCCGAGCTGGCCCTGGCGGCAGGCATCCCCTGCGCGCTGCTGGTCGTCGTGGCCGTGCTGGCGTGGCGCACGCTGCGGCGGACTCGCCAGCGCGTCCAGCTCGCCGCGGCC
>CAZCJT010000181.1:0-5772 GCA_964498565.1 uncultured Acidimicrobiaceae bacterium | reverse complement strand
GCCGCGAGCGAGCACGCCGGCCGGGCCCTGGGACGCGACGCCGCCGCGCTGGCCGGGTCCGACCTGGCCCCGCAGCTGGGGCCAGCCGGTGGTGCGCGCCTCCGTGACGCCCTGGCCACGCTGGCCGACACGGGCGAGGTCGTGCTGCGGATCTCGGACCCCTTCGACGCCGGCGTGTCCGAACTGCACATCCGCCTCGCTCCCACCCCACACGGGCCCATGGCCGTCCTCGAGCAGCGGCGTCCCACCACCGAGGCCCTGCTCGCCAGCATCCTCGAGGAGGTCGCCGAGGACGAGGTCGGGGCCGATGTGCTCGGGCGGGCGCTCGGGCGCATCGGCGCCTCCAACCACTGGGTGCTCGCCGCGCTGTGGGTCGTCGACGACGCCGCTGACCTGCTGCGCCCGGTCGCCACGTGGGCCCGGGACCCGTCCGACGAGACCCACCGGCAGCGGACGCGCCTGGCGGCCCTGACCCGCGGTGAGGGCCTCCCCGGTCGAGCGTGGGCCGAGCGCACGACCATCGCCGACGCCGACCTGCACGACGACGTCCGGCTCGCCGCCGACGCCGATCGCATCGAGACGTCGCTGCACCACCCGATCGTCGCCGGGGGACGGGTCGTCGGGGTGATCGAGCTCCTGGCCGAGACCGACGAGGATCCCCGACCCTGGTTCTCCTCCGCGCTCCGGGCCGTCGAGCCGGCGCTGGCCCACCTGCTCGAGCGGGTGCGAGACCAGCTGGCCGTGCGCGCCGTCGAAGGGCGGCTGTCGGCCGCGCTGGACGCCGGTCAGTTCGGGGTCGCTGGGATCGACCCCGGCACGGGACGGGTCGAGTGGTCGTCGCGGATGGCGGCCCTGCACGGTCAGACGGCGGTGGCGGGCGCCGGGCGCCTCCCCGCCCTGCTGGCTGCCGTCCACCCCGACGACCTCGACGAGATCCAGCGCGCCCTGCAGGGGCTGACCGACGGCGGCGACGATGCGTCGGTGCTGCAGGTCGAGTACCGGGTCCACGACGGGGGCCAGCTGCGGTGGCTGTCCACGCGGATCACCTCGACGGTCCTGCCGAGCGGGCAGTCCCAGATCGCCGCCATCACCTCCGACGTCACCGATCGGAAGCAGGCGGAGCAGCGCACCCAGCGGCGCACCATGGCGATCGAGGGGCTCCAGTGGGTCAGCCAGGCGATCATCGCCGGGCGCGAGCTCCGGGACACCGCCACCGCCGTCTCCCACGCCGCGACCGGGGTGCTCGGCGCGGTGTACGGCGTCGTGCTGTACCGGGTGCCGGGTGACACCGTCGACGAGCTGGCCTGGGCGCTCAGTGGCATCCCGACCGACCTGGAGGTGCCGGACCCGCCCCGCGACGTGGATCTGCCCGACGACCTCGCCGCGGCCAGAGGCCCGGCGCTGGTCGACCTGCGCGGCCAGCCCGACGTACGGGCGTTCGTCCTCGGCCTGCGCCTGCCTGTCGAGGTGGGGACCATGCGCTCGGCCCTGATCGTCCCCATCCGAGGCGACGGTCCCGACCGACTGGGCACGATGGTCTTCCTCCACCCCCAGGCCGGGTACTTCACCGATGACGACGTGCGCCTCGCCCGGTCCATCGGCGCCTCCACGGGCGTGGCCATCGAGAACGCCAAGCACCACGAGCAGCAGCGGTTGGCAGCGAGCGCCTTCCAGCGCGAGCTGCTCCCACCGTCGACGGCCACCGTCGAGGGCGCCGACGTCTGCGTCCGCTACCACCCCGGCCGGGACGGCATCGAGGTCGGCGGCGACTGGTACGACGTCATCGACCTCGGCGGCGGCCGGGTCGGCCTCGCCGTGGGCGACGTGTGCGGGCACGGGCTCACCGCCGCGGCCCACATGGGGCAGTTCCGCCACTCCTTCCGCGCCCTCGTGCAATCGTCGGTGTCGCCGGAGGAGGCCCTCCGGGTCCTGAACCGCCTCGCCCTCGACGAGCTGCACACCACCATGACCATCGCCTACGTCGAGATGGACACCGCGTCGGGGGAGTGCCGCACCTGGCTGTGCGGACACCTGCCCCCGCTCATCGCCAACCGCGACGGCGACTCCGTGCGCTGGCTCGGCGATGACGGCATCCGCGGCCCGATGCTCGGGTTCGTCCCGGAGTTCGAGGTGTCGCCCAGCACCGACGTGCTCACGGCCGGCGAGCTGCTCCTGCTCTACAGCGACGGCCTCGTGGAGCGCCGCGGCCAATCGATCCAGGACGGACTCGACCGCTTGGCCGCATCGTTCACCGGCCGGTCGCCCGACATCGAGACGGCGTGCGACGAGCTCTACCAGCTGCTGGCCGACCAGGGGCCGGCCGCGGACGACACCGCCCTGCTGGCCGTGCGCCGGCACTGACGGTGGAGTTGTGTCGTTGGTCTAGGCGCTTCTGGACGCGGGTAGCGATCAGCCCACACAACGGGCATGCAACGGGCAGCCCCGAGAAGGAGTGATTCCCATGGCTACCGGCACTTCCATCTTCCTCATCGCACTCGGCGCGATCCTCACCTTCGCCGTCGATGTCACGGTCTCGGGGCTCGACCTCGCCACCGTCGGCGTCATCCTCATGATCGCCGGCGTGATCGGCGTCATCATCTCCCTGATCTGGATCGACCGGGCCACCGCTCCCCGGACGGGGCGCACCGTGGTCACCGAAGAGCGCCACGAACGGATCTGACCCCCGGGCCTGACGGCCCGCCGGCACGGCCGACACTCCACTCCGCCCGCACGAGGCAGCGCCGATCGGCGCTGCCTCGTTGCGCGTCGGCGGACGCGCCGCACCGGCGCGCCGCTACCGTGCCGGCATGACCCGTCCCACGTTCCGCTACTCGCGCTGGGACGGGACGCAGGTCGGCTTCGACCTCCACGCCGACACGATCTTCGAGGAGATCACCGACGACCTGCTGTACCACGGCGATCTGAACGCCGCCCTCCGCCGGCTGATGCAGCAGGGCTTCGAGGACGATCAGGGCAACGACGTCCAAGGCCTGCGTGAGCTCATGCAGCGCCTGCGCGACGCCCGTCGGGAGCGGCTCGAGAACACCGACCTCGGGGGCGTCTACGACGAGATCGCCGATGCCCTCCGCGAGGTCGTCGATCAGGAACGGGCCGCGCTCGACCGTCGGCTGGAGGAGGCCCGTCAGTCGGGCGACGCCCGCCAGCAGGAGCTGGCCGAGGCGACCTCCACCGAGAAGCACATGCACCTCGACATGCTGCCGCCCGACCTGGCCGGCCAGGTGCAGAGCCTGTCGCAGTACGACTTCGAGTCGGCCGAGGCCCAGCAGCGCTTCGACGAGCTGATGGACCAGCTGCGCCAGCAGCTCGCCCAGCAGTACTTCGACCAGCTGGCCGGGGCCATGTCCAACCCCGACCCGGCGGCCATGCAGCGCACCAAGGACATGATGGCGGCGCTCAACGAGCTGCTCCAGAAGCATCAGCGGGGCGAGGACACCCCCGAGGACTTCCAGCAGTTCATGGACGAGTACGGGGAGTTCTTCCCCGAGGATCCCAAGGACGTCGAGGAGCTCCTGCGGGCCATGGCCGAGCGCATGGCCCAGATGCAGGCGATGCTCAATTCGATGACGCCCGAGCAGCGGGCCCAGCTGCAGGGTCTGGCTGACCAGCTCCTCGAGGACATGGACCTCAACTTCCTGGCCAGCCAGCTCGGCCAGAACCTCCAGCAGATGTTCCCGCAGCTGGACTGGAACCGCTCCTACGACTTCTCGGGCGACAACCCGCTGGGCTTCGCCGAGGCGGCGCAGATGATGGCCGAGCTCGGCGACCTCGACCAGCTCGAGAACCTGCTGCAGTCCGCCACCCAACCCGGCGCCCTGGCCGAGGCCGACCTCGACCGGGCCCGTGAGCTGCTCGGTGACGACGCCGCCCGCTCGCTCGAGCAGCTGTCGAAGCTGGCCAAGCAGCTGGAGGAGGCCGGACTCATCCAGAACAAGGAGGGCCGGCTCGAGCTCACCCCCCGGGGTCTGCGTCGCATCGGTGACAACGCCCTCGACGACCTGTTCTCCAAGCTGGCCAAGGACAAGCTGGGCCGCCACGAGCTGTCCTCCACGGGCATCGGGCACGAGCGCACGTACGAGACCAAGCCCTACGAGTGGGGCGACCCGTTCAACCTCCACATCGGGCGCACGGTGCGCAACGCGGTCAGCCGGGCAGGCTCCGGGACCCCGGTGCAGCTCACCCCCGACGACTTCGAGATCGAGCGCACCGAGACCGTCGTGCGGTCGGCGACCGTCCTCATGCTCGACCTGTCGCTGTCGATGCCGATGCGCGACAACTTCCTCCCCGCCAAGAAGGTGGCGATGGCGCTGCACGCGCTCATCTCCGGACAGTTCCCGCAGGACTACCTGGGCCTGGTCGGGTTCTCGAAGGTCGCCCACGTGATCACGCCGGCGCAGCTGCCCGAGGTGAGCTGGGACTACGACTACGGCACCAACATGCAGCACGGCCTGCAGCTGGCCCGCCAGCTCCTGTCGCGCCAGAGCGGCACGAAGCAGATCATCATGATCACCGACGGCGAGCCCACGGCCCACTTCGAGGCCGGCATGGCCCAGCCGTACTTCAACTACCCGCCCGTGCAGGAGACCATCGATGCCACGGTGCGCGAGGTCATCCGCTGCACCAAGGACGACATCCGCATCAACACGTTCATGCTGGACGCCACCCAGTACCTGAAGACCTTCATCGAGAAGATCTCCCGGATGAACGGTGGCCGGGCGTTCTTCACGACACCTGAGACGCTGGGCGACTACGTGCTCGTCGACTTCGTCGAGCACAAGCGGGCGCTGCGCACGAAGGCCCGGCGCTAGCGCGGCACCCGCAGCACCTCGCCGGCCCACGCCACCTTGTGGCACAGGTTGGCGAACGCGGCCACGGCAGATCCCGTGGCCTCCTGCCGACGCTGCTCCAGCTCGGCGGTGAGGGCGTCGGCCAGCTCGAGCACCACGTGGTTCACGCCGTCGTCGGGGATGGGCGCGGCGTCGGGTGGCCGGGACCCGGTGCGAGAGGTGGCGGCGTAGGCCTCCACGGCATCGGCGAGGAGCGCGACCGCACGGAAGTCGTGGCCGGCGAGCCAGCCGGCGTGGCCGGTCTGGCGGGCGGCGTGGGCCTCGCGGAGGGTGACCTCGTGGCTGAGGTGGTAGAGGTCCCGGCGCGAGCGACGCAGCTCGTGGTGCTCCCAGTCCTGGATCACGGAGCCATGGCTACTCGGCCCACCCGCCGCGCCGCACGCCCGGGAGGGTGCTTGACCTGGGAGGGCGCGCACGCAAGGGGGGCTGTGGCGTCGTCGCGGGCACTGGTCAGGATGGACCAGGAGCCAGGAGATCCATGTCTCCCTTGCATCTCGGCGCGATCTCGGCGATGATCACACTGTTGTAATTACACGTCTGGTATGGGCGCCGTCGAGGGGGAGACTCCGGCGGGCCCGGCCAGCTGAACGAACGAGAGGTCCTGGCATATGAGCGTCCCCGTGGACATCGGTGGCCAGTCCGAAGCCCGAGTCTGGCAGGAGTACGCCAACTGCCTCGGCGTCGATCCCGACCTGTTCTTCCCCGAGCGAGGTGCGTCCACCAAGGAGGCCAAGGAGGTCTGCCGGGGCTGCGTGGTCCGCGAGGACTGCCTCGAGTACGCGCTCCAGAACGGCGAGAAGTTCGGCATCTGGGGCGGCATGAGCGAGCGCGAGCGTCGTCGCATCCGCCGCTCCCGGGCCATCGCCCGGCGGGCGGCCCTCGAGTCCGCCTGAGCCGGCGCCCGGCC
>CAZCJT010000180.1:0-5783 GCA_964498565.1 uncultured Acidimicrobiaceae bacterium | reverse complement strand
ACGCCGCCCAGGACGGTGGCGCCGGCGAGCACGCCGGCGGCGGTGATGTGGCGGATGCGGGGCATGGGGGTACCTCGTTCGCTGTCGTGGTCGAACATTGCGATCACATTACGAACCCATGACGGACGATGCAACACCGCTTCGCCGGCACCTCCCACCGGCCGTAGGGTCGGGCCTCGTGATGGACCCCGAACTCCGTGCCGCCGCCGAGGCTGCCCGTGGCTTCATGCCCCCGGACGAAGGCATCGCCCTGCACGACGCCGCCGCGGCCGTCGAGGTCGACGGCCCGTTCCTCGAGATCGGGAGCTACTGCGGCAAGTCCGCCGTGTACCTCGGGGCGGCGGCCGCCGCCCGGGGCACCGTGCTGTTCACCGTGGACCACCACCGCGGGTCGGAGGAGAACCAGCCGGGGTGGGAGTTCCACGAGCCCGACCTCGTCGACCCCGAGGTGGGACGCATCGACACCCTGCCCCGCTTCCGGCGGACGATCGTCGACGCCGGCCTGGAGCCCCACGTCGTGGCCGTCGTCGGCGAATCCTCGACGGTTGCCCGGCACTGGTCGACCCCACTCGCCTTCCTGTTCATCGACGGGGGCCACGGCCGCGAGCCGGCCCACGCCGACTACGACCGTTGGGTCCCGATGGTCCGCCCCGGCGGGACCCTCGCCATCCACGACGTGTTCCCCGATCCGGCCGACGGCGGCCAGCCCCCCTACGAGCTCTACCTCCGGGCGCTCTCCGACGGGTTCCAGCACGTGTCGACCACGGGCTCCCTCCGGGTCCTGCGTCGCACCCCCTGACACCCCTCCCCGAGACTGTTCTGGCCTACCGATTCCCCCGCATGCGAGGGAATCGGTAGGCCAGAACGATGGGGTGAGGGCGGGGTTCAGAGGGGGTCGGGGCGGTGCGGCGCCAGCACGGGCAGCACGTCGTCGTGGTCGACGAAGAGCGCCGCGCCCTGGGTGGCGCCATGGAGGGCCTCGGCCGCCAGCAGCACGGCGGCGGCCGAGTAGGTCGAGGTCTCGTCGGCGGGGAAGTGGACCTGCTGGGGGTACACGATGCCGGTCCAGTAGCGGCCGTCGTCGAGGCGCTGGCTCTGGGCGTGGGCGAACAGCTCGAGCGCTCGGTCCCGCATGCCCACCGACAGGTAGGCCAGCGCGCATTCGCAGGTCTCGGCCGTCGTGATCCACGGACGGTCGGACACGCAGCGGATGCCCTTGCCGTCCTTGGCGAAGGTGTCGTAGCGGTCCTCGAGGTGGGCCCGACCGCGGTCGCCGGTGAGGGCGCCGGCGAGCACGGGGTAGTACCAGTCCATGGCCCACCGGTGCTTGGGGGCGAAGGCCTCCGGTACGTCGGCGACCACGTGGCACAGGGCGGCGGCGGATCGCTCCCAGTCGGGGCGCTCGTGGCCGGCTTCCCGGGCGATGGCGATGGCCGCCCGCAGCGAGTGGCAGATCGAGGAGGAGCCGGTCAGCAGGGCGAAGGTCCACGGCGAGCCGTCGGCGTGGCGGGCCCACAGGATCTCGCCGCGAGGCGTCTGGAGGTCGAGCACGAAGTCGATGGCCCGCTCGACCGTCGGCCACATCGACGTCAGGAAGCCACCGTCCTTGTGGCGCAGGAAGTGGTGCCACACGCCGCAGGCGATGTAGGCGCAGACGTTGGCGTCGAGCTTGTCCTGCTCGACCGACACCGACCCCGACCCGTCGGCGACGTAGTACTGGTGCCAGGCGCCGTCGGGGCGCTGCAGGCTGGCAAGCCACTCGTAGGCCCGCTCCGACTCGGCCCGGAAGCCGCCGATGTCGAGGGCCATGGCCGCCTCGACGTGGTTCCACGCGTCGGCGTGGCCGCCGGGGAACCACGGGATCATCCCCGAGGGCAGCTGCCACTCGGCGATGGCTTCCGCCGTCACGGCGGACTCCTCGGCGGTGAGCAGTCCCTCGACCTCGGGCAACGCCGGGCTGGTCACGCGGCCGCCTCGGCGGCGCGCCGGTCACCCCGCCCGGCCACCTCGTCGGACTCGGGCTTGCGGGCGTAGACGATGAGGCTCTTGCCCAGCACGGGGTTGAGGATCTTGTCGGCGATCCGGGTCACCAGCGGCCGCTCGACGATGTCCCACGTGAGCAGCTTGAGGTACGCCTTCACCAGCGGGTGGTCGTCGCTGTGCTGGGGGTCGATGGCGCAGCGGAGCCACCAGTACGGCGAGTGCAGCGAGTGGGCGTGGTGGGCGTCGCCGGGGCGCAGGCCGACGGCGCGCAGCTTCCGGCGCAGCTCGTTCTCGGTGTAGATGCGCACGTGGCCGCCGGCCACGTGGGGGGCGTGGTACTCGTCGGACAGTGCCCAGCAGACCTTCTCGGGGAACCAGGCCGGGATGGTGACAGCGATGGTCCCGCCCGGCTTGAGCACCCGGTGCAGCTCGGCGATGGCGCCCTCGTCGTCGGGGATGTGCTCGAGGACCTCGGCGGCGATGATGCGATCGAAGGTGTCGTCGGGGAAGGGGAGGAACACGCCGTCGCCCTGGGTCGTGGCGATGCTGTCCGTCGAGGGGATCTCGCCGGCCTCGACCATGGCCGAGGCCAGGGTGCGGGCCTGCGCCAGCTCGCCGGTGTCGTAGTCGCACAGGACGACCCGCGCGCCACGGCGCAGGGTCTCGAAGGCGTGGCGACCAGGGCCGCTGCCGAGGTCGAGGACGAGCTCCCCGGCCTGCAGGCCGAGGCGCTGGTAGTCGACGGTGAGCACTAGTGGATGCCTCCGCGGTGGGGCGGGATCTGGCCGAGGCGCATGCGGTACTGGGCGACCGTGCGCTCGGCGGTGTGGCGCCAGCTCCAGTTGTCCTGCACCCGCTTCCGACCGGCGAGGCCGATGGCGCGGGAGCCCTCCGGGTCGTCCAGGGCGGCCTTGATGCGTGCGGCGAGCGCGTCGCTGTCGCCCGGCGGGACGAGCATCGACGTCTCCCCGTCGGGGCCGACCACCTCGGGCACGGCGCCGCCGGTGGTGGCGACGAGCGGGCAGCCGCAGGCCATGGCTTCGATGGCGGGGAGGGAGAAGCCCTCGTACAGCGACGGCACGACGGCGAGCTCGGCTTCGGAGTACAGCTCGATGATGCGCCGCTCGGGCACGCCGGTGACGAACTCGACGTGGCCGCGCAGGCCGAGCCGGTCGATGGTCTGGCTGGACGGCCCGCCCGGCTTCTCCTTCCCGATGACGACGAGGTGGACGTCGTCGCGCTCGGTGCGGATCTTGGCCAGCGCCTCGAGGAGGAACTTGAGGCCCTTCATGGTGACGTCGGCGCTGGCCGTGGTGACGAGCCGTCCCGGCACCCGCGCGATGTCGGGCAGCGGCTCGAAGACGTTCGGGTCGACGCCCACGGGCACGATGGCCATGCGATCGGGGTCGACGTGGTGGTCGGCGACGATGTCCTTGAAGGAGTTCTCCGACACGGTCACGACCCGCTGCAGCCGGCGGGCGACCTGGGTCTGCATGCTCGTGAACGAGTACCAGCGGCCGAGGCTCCAGCGCTTGCGCCAGTTCGGGGCGTGCTCGAGCTCGAGGCGGCGGTCGACGGTGATCGGGTGGTGGATGGTGGCCAGCACGGGCAGGCCCATGGCCTCGATGGCGAGCAACCCGTAGCCGAGGGTCTGGTTGTCGTGGACGATGTCGAAGTCGTCCTTGCGGTTCTTCAGGTGGTCCCAGGCGCGCAGGGAGAAGGCGAGCGGCTCGGGGAACTGGCCGGCCGAGAAGCTCAGCACCTCGACCAGGTCCTTCCAGTTCTTGATCTCCCAGAAGCCGGGCGTCCGGGCCGGGAAGTGCTCGTTGTAGATGTCGAGGCTGGGCAGCTCCACCAGCTCGACGCCGTCGGGCACCTCGGGGTAGGGCTGGCCGCCGAGGATCTCGACCGAGTGCCCGAGGTCGACCAGGGCCTTGGCGAGCTGGCGGATGTAGACGC
This sequence comes from uncultured Acidimicrobiaceae bacterium, assembly GCA_964498565.1. Lineage (GTDB taxonomy): Bacteria > Actinomycetota > Acidimicrobiia > Acidimicrobiales > Salinilacustritrichaceae > Salinilacustrithrix. The sequence continues at coordinate 1,841 of CAZCJT010000180.1, read as the reverse complement.
CCTGGCCACCGACGTGGGGCTTGCCCCGGTACGCCAGGAGGGCGATGCGGAGCGGGCCGTGCTCGGAGCCGGCGTCCTCAGTGGTTCCGTCGGCGCGCATGGCGGACAATCGTCGCCGGTCGTTGACCGGCCGGTCAAGCGGGCGTCCCGTGGCGACCTGGGCGGTTCAGCCCGGTTCCGACCACGTCCACGTCGCCCGGTGGACCAGCGGTTCGTCGGGGGTGACGATGGCGAGGTCGTGCTCGGAGTTGTGGGCGTCGGGCGGGGCCGACTGGGGCTCGACGCACAGGGCGCCGAACGGTTCGTCGAACACGACGACGTGCTCGCAGTCCGATTCGACGTAGAGGTCGAGCACGCCGGGCCAGTGCAGCTCCACCGGACCGATGAGCGCCGTGAAGCAGTCGTCCCACGGGCCGGTGCTCGGGGCCACCAGGCGGCCGTCGGGGATGCCGTCGTCGTCGCGCTGCCACATCCGCTCGGCCGGCAGGACGATGCCGACGTCGGCGCCGTCGACGTTGCGCCGGAACCAGGGGTGCCAGCCGATGGTGGCCGGCATGGCGTCGTCGGTGGTCTCGACCCGGAGGGTGAGCGTCAGCGACGTGGGGCCCAGCTCCACCACCTGCTCGGCGTGGCCGGCCCACGGCCAGTCGGGTCCGAGCTCGCAGCGCAGGGCACCGGGTCCGGTGGCCTCCCAGGCGCGGACGTGGGCGGTGCCGTGGATGGCGTGGGGCGGGAGGTTGGTCGGCATCCGCACGGCGCGGCCCTCGAAGGAGAAGCGGCCGTGGCGGATCCGGCCGGCGAAGGGCGCCAGCGGGAAGCACCCCCACGAGGTGGGGTCGTCCTCGCGCCCCATGGCGTCGATGAGCAGCTCGTGCCCGCCGATCACCAGCGACGAGAGGCGCCCCCCGTTCCCGTGGTCGATGGTCACGGCTGCGTCACCGGCCTCCAGGATCTCCATGGGGTCAGTCTGGCCTCGTGGCCCGCCAGCCCCTCCGGTCGGCCAGCCACCCGGCGGCGAGCGACGACGCGGCGAAGGCCAGCGCCGGCAGGTCGCCGAAGCGCACGTAGACCGTCTCGCCGTCCCGCAGCGCGACCGTGTCGTAGAGGATCGCCCGGTTGGAGACGGCCGTCCGCTGGAGCACGTCGCCGTCGGGCGTGACGACGGCGCTGAAGCCGGTGGGGGCGGCCTGCAGCACCCACCGGCCGGTCTCGATGGCGCGCATCCGGCTGTTGGCCACCTGCTGGGTCTGCACCTGCGTGCCCGTGTAGCTGGCCCCGTTGGTGGGGTTGAGCAGGAGCTGGCCGCCGTTGCCGATGGCGTCGCGCGCCCGCTCGCCGAAGAAGATCTCCCAGCTGATGGACACGCCGAGGCGGCCGGCGGGCGTGTCGATGACGGCGGGCGTCTGGCCGATCTGCGCGTCCCGCTGGGGGAGGGCGTCACCGGCGACCGGCTCGAGCAACCCGCGGAAGGGCACCCACTCCCCGAAGGGCACCCGCTCCACCTTCTCGTAGCGGCCGGTCTCGTCCCCGTCGGGCGAGTAGGCGACGGCCCAGTTGCGGAACGAGTCGGTTCCCTCGTCCTCGATGACGCCGGCGACGAAGGTCGCGTCCGCCGACTCGGCCACGTCCTGGAGCTGGGTCTCGGCCACGCTGCCCCGCAGGCGGACCACGTCGACGACGTCCTCGGGCCACACCAGGAGGTCGAGGTCGCGGTCGGCGTCGAGCTCGGCCGTGGCGGCGAGGTGCCGGTCGAGCACGATGCCGGGCTCCGTCGTCGCCGCCCGGGTGCCCTGCGGCCCACCGCCCTGGACGATGGCGACCTCGAGGTGCTCCCCCGTCTC
>CAZCJT010000179.1:0-5860 GCA_964498565.1 uncultured Acidimicrobiaceae bacterium | reverse complement strand
ACCGGAGAGCTGACGTCGGATTGCACCAGCACCGACCGGACGCTGCCGGACGACGAGGTCGCCGCGGTCACCGCAGGCTACTCGTCGCTCGCCCGCCTCCCCTGAGGCCGCACCGCTGATCAGCCGGCACCGGGCTCGGCCGATGCGGCCCGCCGCTGGCGCCAGTGGTCGAGCACCTCCTCGGCCCGGAGCGGCCCCAGGGTGGTGGGCGGCCCGATCACCGTGGTCCGGTTCACGGTGCGGATCCGGTCGTTCAGGTGCTCGACCAGCGACCGGACCTGCTCCTCGGTCGTCAGCGAGCCGAGCGATGCCAGGGCCGCGTCGACATCGATGCGGATCTGGATGGCCGGCGGTGGTGGCGGCGCCGCCCGCTCCCGGCGGAGCTTGTCGCGGATCCAGGCCATCTCGTCCCGGCGGGCGTCGAGGTCGGCGATCGGGCGGCCGGCACCCGGGAGCCCGTCGAAGTCACCCCGCTCGATGGCCTCGCTGATCTGGCGCTCGATCCAGCGCTCCCACGAGAGGCCCGGGGGCTTGCGGGCCGGCGTCGGCTCCTCGTCCACGGTGTCACGGTAGGAGAATCATTTGACAGTGCTACTCCCAGATGTTCGGGTGGTCGGGTGACCCTCACCGTGACGCTGCTCGGCACCGGAAGCCCCCTCCCCGACCCGAACCGGGCGGGGCCATCGACCCTCGTGCAGGCCGGTCACCAGAACCTGCTGGTGGACGCCGGGCGGGGGTGCGTCATGCGCCTCACAGGCGCCGGCTTGTTCCCCAGCATGGTCAGCGCCGTGCTCCTCACCCACCTGCACAGCGACCACATCTGCGCGTTGAACGACGTGATCACCTCCCACTGGATCACCAGCCCGACAGCGGCGCCCCTGCCGATCCACGGCCCGATCGGCACGGCCTCCGTGGTCGCCGGGATCCAGCAGATGCTGAGCCCCGACGTCGGCTACCGGCTCGGACACCACGACGACCTCACCGCCGGGCCCGACGTCGTCGTCGTGGAGCACGGGCCGGGCGAGGCCTTCGCAATCGGGGACTGCCGCATCACCACCCACGCCACCGACCACCGGCCCGTCGAGCCCACCCTCGGGTACCGCATCGAGCACGACGGCACCGTCGCCGCCGTTGCCGGGGACACCGTCCCCTGCCCGGGCCTCGACGAGCTGTGCGCCGGCGCCGACCTCTACGTGCAGACGGTCATCCGGGAGGACCTGGTCGCACTGGTGCCGAACGCCCGGCTGCAGGACATCCTCGACTACCACTCGACCGTCGCCCAGGCTGCGCAGACCGCCACCCGAGCCGGGGTCGGCACGCTCGTCCTGACCCACTACGTGCCGCCGCTGCAACCGGGCCAGGAGGAGCAGTGGCGAGCCATCGCCGCCGAGCACTTCTCGGGCCAGATCATCCTCGGCGACGACCTGACCCGGGCCAGCGCGGGCTGACCCGGCGGATCGACCGCCTCGTCGCCGTCACCCGCCGGACTGCTGCAGGCCCAGCGAACGAACGGGCCCGGCGGGACGCCCGAAGGCGGTGGCACCAGCGTCACGAAGTCGTACACGGTGACGAAGCCGCCTCTCCGATACCGGCTGCGGCGATGCCGAGCACGGCCACGACACCTCCCACCCAGGGGTTGCCGCGTCGGCGGGCGGCGGCCTCGATGCACGTGGCGATGACGGTGAGGAGCACTCCCGCGAGGAGGAAATCGGTGGCGCTCCACACGACGTCGTCGCTCATGGCCATGCCGATGAGCGGGATGGCCAGCACCGCGACGACGAAGGTGGTGACGCGCAGGACCGGCAGGGCAGATGGCATGGAGTGCTCCCGGTGGGATCGGCTGCGGGCGGTGCGGAGCTGACGCCACGACACGTCAGCGAGGGCGCCGCGCAGCATGCGCGACAGGATCTCGCGGGCGATGCGCTCCTCGGGTACGCCTGCGGAACGATGATGGGCGATGTGGTCGGCCAGATCGGCGCTGATCTCCTCGCGCCGTCGATGGGCCTCCGATGCGGGCAGATTTGCGGTGTACAGCTGGACCCACTTCGCCACGAAGGCGGTGGCTCGTTCAGGGCTCATGCCGGGCCCGGGGCGAGACCGCGGCGCACCGTCGGTTCTGCGGTCGTGCTGGGGGGCGCGGCTGCAGCTCGGGCGCCGGCGGCGGTGAGTTCGTACAAGCGTCTCCTGGGCCGGCCGTCGGGTGGGTCGGGCTCCCATCGCGAGGCCAGCAGGCCCATGTCCTCGAGGCGGGCGAGCGCCTTGTAGAGGGTTCCGTGCCCGATCAGTCGGCCCGAGCGGCCCTCCCCCATCGCCTGGGCGAGGCCGAAGCCGTGGAACACCTGGTCACCAGCGCGAGAGCCGGCCAGGGCCGCTTGCAAGATCTCGACCTCCAGCACCAGCAGGGCGCCGGCCTTCCTCCTCGGCATGACGCCACTATAGGAAGGTATCTTCCCATTCGCAAGCGGTCACTCCAGCGTGTCGAGGTCGACGAGCAGGCCGACGCCTGCCTCGAGGAGCTGATCGCCACCGTCGGCGAACCATCCTCCCGGGAACGAGCCCGGGCCGACCTTCTGGCTGGCCGCGAACTCCTTCGCCCGGATGAGGTCGTCGAGGCCGATGACCCGGACGGTGACCGCGCCGGCCCTCTGAGTCGACGACCGGGAGACGAGGTCACCGTAGGTCCGGGACTCCCCGCCTGTACCTCGGAGCTCGCCGGCGAGCTCCTCCCGGATCGGCACGTCTGTGCGGGCTACTTCCGCTATGGACAGACCGGCCTGTAACAGAGACGATACGGTGACTGGCGTGCAGCACAGCTCGACGACAGAGAAGTGATGGACCTTGTGCTGACGCTCACGGAGGTGGCGGAGGCCATCGAGGCGGGCGATGAACTGGCCCGCACGATGGCAAACGAGTTGACCGACTGGGCGCTGTTGCTGCTCGACCGGCACGCCGAAGACCGATGAAGAGGGAGGTACCGATGGCGACCACCACACCTCGCCGAGACCACGCCGGCGCCAACGCTGACCGGGACAAGCGGGCAGCCCTACGGCTCGCCGTGCGGGCAGCCAAGCGCGCCGACGCGGCCGAAGTCACCAAGGCCAATGCGGCTCGGTTCGCGCTGGACCAAGGCGCCTCCCTTCGGGAGCTTGCCGACGCGCTCGGGGTGTCGCACATGACCGTGAAGCGGCTCGCTGGACGCGCGGAGGACGGCCAATAGCCGGCCAGGCTTGCCGGTTCTCAGCCTCCGCCATCAACGGCACCTTGGCCCAGGCCACCACGCTGGGGATTGGCGCCGGGTCAGCCGGCTCGGGAGGCGCTTGGCACGCCGGATATCGCTCCGGTCGGGGGCGACGTTTCGGGATACCTGGAGTCCGTCGCCCCGTGCGATGCACATCGGCGCTATGGCTCCAGCGAAACGGTTCCGCTCAATGGCGACGTGATGTTTCCGTTCTGGATGAAGACCGAAGCGGCGTCCGCGACGCCCGTACTCCCAGCTCGCCGCCTCGTTCGCCGTGGCGGCAAGTGGCGTGGCGTGGTGCGGGGTTCCACCTCGTGATGCCGACTGTCGGCCAGGTTGGCTGTCCCTGGTGTGGTCTGGACGTGGTGGACGCCAAAGAGAACGGTGCAGGTCACCGGCCAACGCCCGTGACCTGCACTCTTGTCTTGGTCGGGTGGGGGAGATTTGAACTCCCGACCTCTGCGTCCCGAACGCAGCGCTCTGCCAAGCTGAGCCACCACCCGGATCCGTCCCTGGCCCGAGGGCCAGGGGCCGTCCACCATACCGGAGGGGTCAGGCGTCGGCCGAAGCCGGATGGCGCGTGCCCGCCGGCGGGTGCCGCCGGTCAGGCGGGGGTGGGCTCCACCGGTGGCACCGACTCGATGCCCGTCGCCTCGTGGTGGTCGCCACCGGCGAGAAGCGCCGTGGCCGCCCGGCGCAGTCGGAACGAGTCGAGCGGCTTGAACAGCCAGCCGTCGGCGTCGGACCGCTTGGCGAGGTAGATGTCGGCGGCACGGTCCAGCAGCATCAGGATGGCCATGTCGTCGAGGCGCTCCATGGCGATCTCGGACCGCAGGTGCGAGGCCACGGCCATCCCGCCCATGTTCCCGATCTGCAGGTCGAGCACCACCAGGTCCGGCCCGTGCTCGGAGACCGCCGACGGGACCTCGACCCCGGTGCGGACCCGCAGCACGGTGGTCTGGTCATCCTCGACGGCGGCCGCGACCTCGTCGGCGACGGCGTCGTTGTCGGTGGCGATGAGGACCGTGGGCACGGTCGGGAACGGTAGCGTGCCCCGCGATGGACATCGAGATCGAGCAGACGCCCGACTACACGCTCTGCCGCCCGAGCGGCGAGCTCGACGCCTACACGGTCGACGAGTTCCGCAACGCCCTCGGCGGCGTGGCCGACGCCGATGCTCTCCTCATCGACCTGTCGGACGTGCCGTTCATGGATTCGGCCGGCCTCGGCGCCCTCATCGGCGGCATCCGCCGGACCCGGGAGGCCGGCGGCGAGGTCGCCGTGGCCTGCTCCCGTGCCTCGCTGACCCGGCTGCTGCACACGACCGGGTTCGACCGCATCGTGCCGGTGGCCGAGTCGGTCGACGAGGCCGCCGCCGCGCTCGCCGACGCGCAGCGCGCCTGACGGTTCTGGCCTACCGATCACCCTCCAGGCGCGGGGATTCGTAGGCCAGAACGGGGCTCAGGCGAAGAGCTCGGCCTCGATGCGGCGCAGGCCGTCGAGGTCGTGCACGTCGGAGCGCAGGAACGGGACCCGGACCACGGGCGCCGGCGCCACCTTCTCGGCCAGGCCGGCGAGGTTGGCTTCCTCGCGCGACGCCACCAGCTGGAAGTCGGCCAGGTTCCGGTAGAGCGAGCCGATGTCGGTACCGGCGAGGGAATCGGCCCGCGCGTGGGTGGCCTCGGGCAGGCCGTCGTCGAAGCGGGGGTGCATGCGGTTGACGATGAGGGACCGCACGGCGATGCCGCCCTCCGTGAGCTTCTCGGCGAAGTAGGTGGCCTCGGCGATGGTGTCCCGGCGAGGTGACGCGACCAGCACGAAGGCGGTGTCCTCGTCGCACAGGCGCTCCTGCACCCGCTTCGCCCGTCGCTTGAAACCCTCCTCCATGCCGTCGAAGGCCTGGAAGAAGGCGACGGCGTCATCGATGACGTCGGCCCCGACCACCCGCGCCACGGTGCGCAGGAAGGTCTGCGTCGCCATGTTCACCGCACGGAGCACCCCTCGGTTCGGGGCGGTCAGCAGCCGGTAGAGCCGGTGGTCGAGGAAGCCGCTCAGCCGCGCCGGGGCGTCGAGGAAGTCGAGGGCGTTGCGGGTGGGCGGCGTGTCCACCACGATCAGGTCGAAGTCGGTCTCCTCGGCCAGCTCGTACAGCTTCTCCATCGCCATGTACTCCTGCGTGCCGGACAGCGCGCCGGAGATGTTCTTGTAGAAGCGGTTGGCGAGGATGCGCTGGTGCTGGGCGTCGTCCGCCGCGTGCTTGCCCACCAGGGCATCGAAGGTCGACTTGGTGTCGAGCATCATCGCCCACAGCTCGCCGGGCCACGGCCCGGCCACCTGGCTGGGCTCGTCGGTCAGGCCATCGAGGCCGAGGGCGTCGGCCAGTCGCTTGGCCGGATCGATGGTGACCACCACGGCGCGCCGGCCCGCCTCGGCAGCCCGCATGGCGAGGACGGCGGCGGTCGTGGTCTTGCCGACACCGCCGGAGCCACCGCACACGATGATGCGGCGATCGCGGACGAGCTGGTCGAGGCCGGGAACGTTCACGTCGAGGACCCCAGCTGCAGCTCGGCGTCGAGGCCCTCGATCGCCGCCAGCACGCACTCGGCCAGCGCATCGATCTCG
>CAZCJT010000178.1:0-5872 GCA_964498565.1 uncultured Acidimicrobiaceae bacterium | reverse complement strand
ATGCACCGCCGCTGAGTGCAACGTGGTGACTGCCAGTTTCCACACGGGGTGGTTCTTCCACGGGGTGGTTCGCCCACACGGTTCTGGCAGTGCTGGTGTTGCAGTCAGTCGGGGGCGAGCCGCCGGAGCTCGTTGAGCTCGGTGGCGAGGGCCCACAGCGTAGCCTCGGCGCCGGCCCGCAGCTGCGCCGCGTCGTGGTGACGGCCGAGCGAGTCGAGCACGCCCGCCACGTCGGGGCTGCCGTGCAGGGCCTCCACCGCATCGGCGAGCGCGACGGACAATGCGTCGGCCGGACCGTCGAGGTGCGCGACCAGGGCCTCCACCTGGGCTTTCGTCAAGCGGTCGCGCACGGCGCGACGCTACCGGCGATCGCGAAGCGAACCGGATCCGGCGGTACCGTTGTCCCCAACATGACGACATTCGCAGAACTCGGCATCGACGACGACCTGGTCGAGTGCCTCGCCTCCCAGGGCATCGAATCGCCCTTCCCCATCCAAGAGCTCACCATCCCCGACGCCGTCGCCGGGCGCGACGTGTGCGGCAAGGCCAAGACCGGCTCCGGCAAGACCCTCGCCTTCGGCGTCCCCATGGTGATGGCCCTCCCCGAGCCCGACGACATCCACAAGGGCCCGGCCGGCCTGGTGCTCTGCCCCACCCGGGAGCTCGCGCTCCAGGTCGCCGAGGTGCTCGAGCCCCTGGCCAAGGTCAAGGGTCACACCATCACCGCCGTCTACGGCGGCGAGAAGATCGAGAAGCAGATCAAGTCGATCGACGACGGCACCGGCATCATCGTGGCCACGCCGGGGCGGCTCATCGACCTGCTCCAGCGCGGCGACGTGAAGCTGGACGAGGTCAAGATGGTGGCCGTCGACGAAGCCGACCGCATGGCCGACATGGGCTTCCTGCCCCAGCTCGAGTGGGTCCTGCGCCACGTGCCCGGCGGTCACCAGACGCTGCTCTTCTCGGCCACGCTCGACGGCTCCGTCGGCGCCCTCATCGACCGGTACCAGACCGACCCGGTCACCAAGGAGGTCGTCTCCGAGACGGTCACCGTCGACCAGATGCACCACCGGTTCATCAAGGTGCACGACATGGACAAGTCCAAGGTCGTGGCGTCCATCGTCGAGAACGGCGCCCGCACGCTCATCTTCTCCAACACCAAGCGGGCCGCCGACCGCCTCGCCCGCGACCTCGACGACCTCGGCGTGAAGGCCGAGCCCATCCACGGCGACCTTCCCCAGCGGGCCCGGGAGAAGGCGTTGCAGCGCTTCACCGAGGGCAAGCTCCAGGCGCTCGTGGCGTCCGACGTGGCGGCCCGTGGCCTCGACATCGACCTGATCGACACGGTCATCCACTGGGACCCGCCGCCGGACCACAAGACCTACCTGCACCGCTCGGGTCGCACGGCCCGCGCCGGCACCACCGGCGTGGCGGTCACGCTCGTCAAGTGGGACGAGGAGATGTCGGTGAAGCTGCTGCAGCGCCGCCTCGGCCTCGACGACCACCCGATGGTCGAGATGTTCTCGAACGACGAGCGGCTGAAGGACCTGGCCGGCTGGGACCCGTTCGCCTGACGGACTCAGCCGGAGGGGTGCTCCGCCAGCGTCGACTGGTGCCACGGCACGAGCAGGCGGCGCAGGCCGAGCACGGCGGCGTAGAGCACGAGCCCGAGCGCCGACATCAGCACGATCACGCCGAACAGCGCGTCGACCTGGAGCTGGTTCAGGTAGAAGGTCGCCAGCCACCCGAGGCCCTCGCTGCCCGACAGGTACTCGGCCACGATCGCGCCGACCGTGGCCAGCACGATGCCGACCTCCATGCCGGTGAGGATCGACGGCAGCGACGACGGAAGGTCGATCTGGGTGAGGCGCTGCCATCGCGTCGCCTGGAGCGTGGTGGCCAGGTCGCGGTGGTTGCGCTCGACCGAGCGGATGCCGGCCCGGGTCCCCGCCGTCACCGGGAAGAAGGCGAAGATCGCCGCGATGACGATCTTGGCGCCGGCACCGAAGCCGAGCCACAGGATCAGCAGCGGGATGATCGCGACCTTCGGCAGGACCTGCAGCGCGATCAGGAACGGTGACAGGGCACGCTCGACGACGCGGATCTCGCCGATGGCGACGCCGGTGACCACGCCGAACGCCGTGGCGGCACCGAACCCGGCGACGATCTCCCAGAGGGTGACCAGCAGGTGGTCCCACGTGCCGTCCCGACCGAACAGGTCCCACGTGGCCGTGGCGACGTCCTCGGGCGGGGGCAGCACGAAGCGCGAGACGTCGGCGGCCTCGACGTAGATCTTCCACCCGCCGAGGAAGGCCACGAGCACCCCGACGCCGATGGCGACCGAGATCAGGTGGTCGCGTCTCATGCCGCAACCGACAGGGTGTCGCGGAGGTCCTGGACGAGGCGCTGGAACGGGGCGCTGTGCTGGAGGGCCATGGCCCGCGGCCGGGGGAACGGAACCTCCGTGGCGGCCAGCACGCGCCCGGGCCGCGCGCTCATCGACACGACCCGGTCGGCGAGGAACACCGCCTCGGCCATCGAGTGCGTGACGAGCACCGCCGTGCACCCGCTGTCGGCGAGCACGCGCTGGAGCTCGAGGTTCATGGCGTCGCGGGTGATGGCGTCGAGCGACGCGAACGGCTCGTCGAGCAGCAGCAGCCGCGGGGAGCCGACCAGGGCGCGGGCGAGCGCGACCCGCTGGCGCATGCCGATGGACAGCTCGCGCGGGCGGTGCTTGGCGAAGCCATCGAGACCGGTGCGCTCGCACAGCTCGGCGGCGGCCGAGCGACGGTCGTCCCGGCCCACGCCCCGCAGCTTCAGCGGCAGTGCGATGTTGTCCTCGACGCTGAGCCAGGGGAGCAGGTTGGCGTCCTGGAAGACGATGGCCAGGCTGGCCAGCGCATCGGCGTCGGGGCGCCGGCCGCCCCACAGGTCGCGGCCGTGCAGGTGCACCGACCCCCTGGTGGGTCGGGCCAGGCCGGCGATGGTCCGCAGCAGGGTCGTCTTGCCGCAGCCCGACGGGCCGACGACGGCGAGGACCTCCCCCCGCTCGACGTCGAGGTCGGTTGGGGCGAGCGCGTCGACCGCGCCCGCCCTCGACTCGTAGCGCTTCACGACCCCGCGCAGCTCGACGTCAGCCACGGCGTCCACGGCGTCCGAGGGTGCGCCCGGGCATCAGGCGAAGGCCTCGTCCCACAGCTCGTTCGTGTAGAAGTCGGTCGGCTTCGCCTCGGCGGGCACGATCTTCAGGCGCTGGAACGCGGCCACGCCCTGCTCCCACTGCTCGGGAACGTTGCGCAGGAGGTTCTCCTCGCCCTCGGAGAACCACATGTCGGCGATGGTCTGGATGACCGTGCGGTCCACCTCGTCGGGCTGCTTCAGGTCGGTGAGGTCGTAGTCGTCGGCGACCTGGGCGAGCAGCTCGTCGTCGCCGCCCTCGTGGATGGTCCGCATGACCTCGTCGAGGGCCTGCAGGTAGGCCACCAGGTCTTCCCGCCGGGAGTCCATGGTCTCGCGAGTGGTCACGAGGCTCACGCCCATGAGGGGGTTGGCGTCGTCGACCTCGGCGAGGTGGGGGGTGAGCCCGGCGTTCTGCATCACCGCCGCGGCTTCACGGGTGCCGAAGATGGCATCCACGCGGCCCTCCTCGACCAGCGCGTACGAGGTGGTCTCGTTGCCGACTGCCTCGAGCGTGATGGTGGCGGGGTCGAGGCCGGCCGACTTCATGAGCAGGTTGATGAGGTCCTCGGCCTGGCCGCCGAGCGTCGGCAGGCCGACCTTCTTGCCGACCACCTCCTCGAGGCCGTCCACAGGTGCCTCCGGGGTCGAGATCAGCAGGTAGAGCAGCTGCTGCACGGGCATGCCGATCGACACGAACGGCGCACCCTCGCTGGCGACGGCGCGCGCCACGGCGATGGGGCTGTTGCGGACGACGGCCACGCTGCCGGCCGCCAGCTGCTGGAGCGCCTGGGGGGCGCTGCGGGAGAAGGTGAGATCGAGGTCGATGCCATGGGACGTCATGACACCACCGGACTTGGCGGCCATGTCGGCGATGAAGTTCAGCGACACGGGGAACGGCATCATCACGGCGAGCTTCGCCAGCTCGACGGCGGCCGTGGTCGAGGTGGTGTCGCCGCTCCCGGAGGGTTCGCCGCTGTCGGCGGTGGTGTCGTCGTCCCCGCACGCGGCGAGCAGGCTGCCGCCGCCGAGCAGGAGCGATGCGGTGAGGGACGCCTTGACGAACTGGCGACGGGACGGGGATGCAGGGGTCAACGGGTTCTCCGGATTCTGGGTGTAGCGGGTGGGGTCAGGTGGCGGTGGTGGCGGGGCGTGACGGCTGGAGCCGCTCGTATGCGAGCTGCTTGCCGGCGCGGGTGATGACGGGGTCGGCCCGGACGATGCGGACGTGGCCGTCGTCGCCCCACACGGAGCTGGCCAGCACGCCGAGCTCGTCGGCCTCGATGGTCTGGCGGACCAGGGCGAGCCCCGCCGTCTCGTCGACGGGACCGACGCCGGGGCTGATCCGCAGCTCGATGACGGTGCGTCCGCCGGTGTCGTCCTCGACGAACTGGTAGTCGCCGGGGCCACCGCCGAGGCGGGCGGGGAGGAGCTGCTCGCACAGCCGGTCGAACGTGGAGCCGTCGATGCTGATCCCGGCCGCGACAACCTTCGACATGCCGCGGATGTCGGAGAGCCGGGTGCGCAGGCCGAGCCGGCCGAGCGGGCAGTCGCAGTCCGCATGGTCGTCGACGTGACCGAAGTCGTCGTTCTCCACGTTCAGCAGGACCCGTGGCGCCTCGATGGCCAGGCTCGTCCAGCAGAAGGCATCCACCTGCGTGCCGTCGCCCCGGTCGCGGCGCCGGGCGACCACCGCCAGGTCCTGGTCCCACACGTGGTACTGCTCGTCGTCCAGCGACGGGCACGTGATGGCGACAGTGCCCTCGGGCACGAACGCGTACGCGGGCAGTGCCGCCATGCCGGCGGCCCGGATGGCGTCGAGCTTGCCCTTGGTGACCGGCTCGCTGGCCGGGAACGCCACCACGCCGTCGAGCTGGATGCCCTGCTCGGACGCCCAACGTGCCGCGGCCGTGATCGAGGAGGCGTAGCCGGCGATGGCGACCCGCTCGCTGCGCCGCCGTGCCTCCACCAGCCACTCGACCACCGGTGCGGGGTCTGACGTGGGGACGTGCTCTGGGGACGGGAGCCCGGTGCGGGCGAGCGCGTTCAGCGCGGGGATGGCCTTGTTCGCCAGCTGCTTGTGGCTCTCGATGCCGGCGAGGTCGACGGGCACCTGGGAGAACCAGCGTTCGGGGCGGTTCCCCCCGGCGGTCTGCTTCATCACCGCGCCGTAGCCGGCGGCCGACGGGAACACGGGCAGCCAGACGGCGGTGGGGGCGCCCGCGGTGCCGGCCATCTCGTGCTGGATGGCGCGCTGCACGCCCTGGCGCCGCTGCCAGCGGAACGACAGCTCGACCGGTGTGCCCTTGGACCGGGAGCCGCCGGTCGTGGCGAGGTAGTCGGCCGGGACGATCGGGTTGAAGAACGCGGCCGGATCCACGTCGAAGCGGGTGCTCCCACGAACGATGGGCTCGTGACCGGTCGGCGGATCCCGATGCTCCATGAGTGCCTGGCCAGCGTGCACGCCCAGATCGGCGCGCCGGTGTTCGAGGTGCTGGTGGTCTCGGACGGGGACGACGACGTGGCCGACGCCGTTCGCCAGCACTTCCCGACGGCGCGCGTGGGCTTCGTCGACTCCGCCCTGCCCGGCGCGGCGCGCAACCTCCTGGTCGAGCGGGCGCGGGGTGAGCTGCTGCTCTTCCTCGACGACGACGCCGCGCTGCGGCCCGACGCCCTGCGCCGCCTCGACGAGCTG
>CAZCJT010000177.1:0-5875 GCA_964498565.1 uncultured Acidimicrobiaceae bacterium | reverse complement strand
CCGCCATCCGCGACGCGCTCGCCGCGCTGCAGGACGAGTCCCTCGTCGAGCACCGCTCGGGCCGCTTCCCGGGGTACTGCCTCACGCCGGCGGGCCGGGCCGAGGGCGAGCGGCTCCTCGCCGCCGAGCTCGACGACCACGGGCTGCGACCGCACGTCGAGTCGGCCTACGCCGACTTCCTGGTCTACAACCGCCAGCTGCTCACGATCTGCACCGTGTGGCAGCTCCGCGACGTCGGCGGGTCGCGGGTGCCCAACGACCACACCGATCCGGTCCACGACCGGTCGGTCCTCGACGCCCTCGACGCCCTCGACCACCACGTCCGCCCCGTGCTGGCCGCGCTGTGCGACGGCCTCGACCGCTTCGCCGGCCACGGGGCCCGGTTGCGGTACGCGCTGGACCGGGTCCTCGCCGGCGAGCACGATTGGCTGACCAAGCCCATGTTCCCGAGCTACCACTCGTGCTGGTTCGAGCTGCACGAGGACCTGCTCGCCACGCTCGGGCGAGAACGCACCACTGAAGGGAGCCCATGATGGGCGCACTCCGAGACAGCTGCTTCGGCCGGGTCCTCACCGCGATGATCACGCCGTTCGACGGCGACGGCCGCATCGACCTCGACGGCGCGCAGCGGCTCGCCGCCTGGCTCGTCGACCACGGCAGCGACGGCCTCGTCGTCAACGGCACCACGGGAGAGTCGCCGACCCTCACCGCCACCGAGTCGGTCGACCTGTTCCGCGCCGTCCGCCAGGCCGTCGACGTGCCGGTCATCGCCGGCACCGGCTCCAACGACACCGCCCACGCCACCCGCCAGTCCGAGGCGGCTGCGGGCATCGGCGTCGACGGCCTCCTCGTCGTCACGCCGTACTACAACAAGCCCTCCCAGGCCGGTCTGCTCCGCCACTTCCGGATGGTCGCCGAGGCCACCACCCTGCCCGTGATCGTGTACGACATCCCGGGCCGCACCAGCCGCAAGGTCGACACCGACACGCTGCTGACCCTGGCCCGCGAGGTGCCCACGATCGTCGGCCTCAAGGACGCGGCTGGCAGCCCGGCCGAGACCGCGGCGCTGATCGCGCAGGCGCCCGAGGACTTCGACGTGTACTCCGGCGACGACAACCTGACGCTGCCGCTGCTCGCCGTCGGCGCCCGTGGCGTCATCAGCGTCGCCTCGCACTGGGCGGGCACCCAGATCGGGGCCATGTTCGACGCGTTCGACGCCGGCGACGTGGCGGAAGCGATGCGGATCAACCAGACGCTGCTCGCCTCCTACGCGTTCGAGTCCACGCTCGACGCCCCGAACCCCGTGCCCACCAAGGCCATGCTGCGCACGCTCGGGCTGCCGGCGGGGGAGTGCCGCCCGCCCATGGGACCCACCCCCGACGGCCTCGAGGTGCAGGCCAAGGAGCTCTGGGAGTCGCTGGACGGCTGAACCGGCCCGATACGGTGCGAGGCCATGCCTGCACCCGTGAAGATCACGTTCCTGGGCGGCCTCGGCGAGATCGGCCGCAACTGCGCCTGCATCGAAGTCGACGGCCGGATCATGCTCATCGACTGCGGGCTCATGTTCCCCGACCTCGACATGCTCGGCGTCGACCTGGTGCTGCCCGACTTCAGCTACCTGTACGACAACGCCGATCGCCTCGAGGGCGCCGTGCTCACGCACGGCCACGAAGACCACACCGGTGGCCTCTCGTTCCTGCTGCGGGACATCAGCTTCCCGCTCTACGGCTCCGAGCTGACCCTCGGCTTCGCCCGGAGCCGCATCGAGGAGGCTGGACTGCTCGACCGCACCAGCTTCAACATCGTGCGCGACGGCGAGCGCCGCCAGATCGGCCCCTTCGACCTCGAGTTCATCCCGGCCACCCACTCGGTGCCGCACGGCTTCGCCACCGCGTTCCACACCCCCCAGGGCACGATCCTGCACTCGGGCGACTTCAAGATCGACCTGACGCCCGTCGACGGTCGGCTCACGGACCTGGCGCGCATCGGGGCCATGGCCACCGATCCCGGCATCCGGCTGCTGCTGGCCGACTCGACCAACGCCGAGGAGCGGGGCCACTCCGCCAGCGAGACCACGGTCGGCCGGGTCCTCTACGACCTGTTCCACGCCCACGAGGGCCGCCGCATCATCACGGCGTGCTTCGCCAGCCACGTGCACCGCGTGCAGCAGATCGCCGACGCGGCCATCGCCTTCGATCGCAAGATCGCCACCCTCGGCATGTCGATGAAGAAGAACGTGAAGCTGGCCCGCTCGCTCGGCCTGCTGAACATCCCGGAGAACAGCCTCATCGACATCGAGGACATCGACAAGCACGACCCGGGCCAGATCTGCATCATCTCCACCGGGAGCCAGGGTGAGCCCATGTCGGCGCTGGCCCTCATGGCTGCCACGGAGAGCCGCTGGCTCACGCTCACTCCCCAGGACACCGTGATCCTGTCCTCGCACCCGATCCCCGGCAACGAGATGAACGTGTCGAAGGTGATCGACGGCCTGGTCCGCCAGGGCGTCGACGTCGTGTACTCGGGCATCGCCGACGTGCACGCCACCGGCCACGCCAAGGCCGAGGAGCTGAAGACGTACCACTCGATCGCCAAGCCCGAGTGGTTCATCCCCGTGCACGGCGAGTACCGCCACCTGGTCGCCCACGCCAAGATCGCCCGCAAGATGGGCATCGCCCAGGAGAAGGTGTGGGTCTGCGAGGACGGCCACCAGCTCGAGCTCACCGACGACGGGCTCAAGGCCGTGGGCAAGGTCCCCGCCGGCTACCTCTACGTCGACGGCATCATCGGCGACGTCGGCCAGGGCGTGCTCCGGGACCGCAAGGTGCTGGCCGAGGAGGGCGTCGTCGTGGTGATCGTCACCGTCGACGTCGAGACCGGTGCGGTCCTCAACCGGCCCGAGATCGTCACTCGTGGCTGGATCTACGAGAAGGAGGCCGAGGGCCTGCTCGCCGAGTGCGCCAACGAGGTCGAGAAGGCGGTCTCCGAGGTCAAGGACACCAGCGACATCGAGGCCGTGTCGCGCGCCGCCCGCCGTGCCGCCGGCCGCTTCGTGAACCGTGAGACCAAGCGCAAGCCGATGATCGTGCCCGTGGTCCTGGAGGCCTGAGCCCGCACGGACGCACCGGCGCGATCTGCAGCCCGGTCAGCGGCGAGGCCCGGCCCGGCTCGCTTCGGCGGGACGACCCCCATGGAGTTCGACACGACGAACCCAGGTGATGTCGGGCGCGGCGTTCGTGGATGGCCCGTGAGGAGACCGTCGACCAGGTCGGCGCCATCCCGCACGGCGACATCTTCGACGTGCCACCGAGCGCCGACGGTCCGGTCGACCCGGTCCCGCTGAAGGCGATGAGGCGCTTCGTGCACGAGGCGGTGGCCATCGACCCCCGCACGAACATCGCCTACGAGACCGAGGACCGCCGCATCACCGGCCCCGGCAGGAGCCCGACCCGGCCGGCGGTGGCGACCGGGCCGTCTTCGTGCAGGGCTGGGAGCACGGGCGGCGCCGCGTTCCAGCGCTGGAGGGCGCCTGGTACACGGAACAGAACCCCTGCGACGACTCTTCTCCCGTCGTTCAGCAGGCGTTCGCCGACTCGCCCAGCCGGGGCCATGAGGCCGCCTTACGTTCCCGTCGGCAGTCCGATCCGACACTCCCCGGGAGCGCGAGCACCACATGACAACGATCGAGAACGACCAGTCCAGCGTGAAGGACGTGGTCGACACCCCCGTCACCCGCCGAGCACTGATCGGTGGTGGCACGGCCGCGGCAGCGATCGGTTTCCTCGGCAACCCGCTCTCCGGCGTCGCCGCGGCCAAGGGCCAGCCGGCGCACGGCGGGCACGGCAGGCCGCACGGTGGTACGGACAAGGGCAACGGAGGCGCTGGCACGGGGTCCTCGGCGCTCGGCTTCGCCGCCGTCGGGATCACGACCGTCGACGAGGTGACCATCCCCGACGGGTACGCGGCCCAGGTCCTGATCCCCTGGGGCGATCCCATCGTGCCCGGCGGCCCCGCCTTCAACGAGGGGTCCACCGACGCCACGACGGCTGCACAGCAGGCGCAGCAGTTCGGCATGGCGCACGACGGCATGTCGTTCTTCCCGACGTCGCAGGGTCGCGGGTTGCTGGTCGTCAACCACGAGGCCATCGACGCCACCGCGATCCTGTTCGACACCGCCGTCACGTGGTCCGAGGACCAGGTCCGCAAGTCCCAGAACGCCCATGGCGTCGCCGTGTGCGAGATCGAGCAGCAGCGCGACGGGACGTGGATGCTGGTCGACTCCCCGCGGGCACGGCGGATCACCGTGCAGACGGAGATGGAGGTGACCGGCCCGGCGGCCGGCCATCCACTCCTGCAGACCGCTGCGGACCCCACGGGTCGAACGATCCTCGGGACGATCAACAACTGCGGAAACGGGGAGACCCCGTGGGGCACGTACCTGACGTGCGAGGAGAACTTCAACGGCTACTTCGGCACCGAGGACACCAGCTTCGCCCCCACCCCGCTCATGGCGGGCTACGGCGTCGGACGCGGCTGGAACCACTGGTGGAAGGCGGATGCTCGCTTCGACCTCGCGGTGAACCCCAACGAGCCCAACCGGTTCGGCTGGATCGTGGAGATCGATCCGATGGACCCGACCGCCACGCCGAGGAAGCGCACCGCGCTCGGGCGACTGAAGCACGAGAACGCGAGCTCGGCGGAGGCAGCCGACGGGCGGGTGGTCGTCTACACGGGCGACGACGAGGTCTTCCAGTACGTCTACAAGTACGTCTCCGCCGAGCCCTGGCGCAAGATGGCGGCCGCGGAGAGCCCGTTGGACCGGGGGACCCTCTACGTCGCCCGCTTCGACGCCGACGGCACCGGTGCGTGGCTCCCGCTGACCGAGGGGAGCGTGCCCGGGTACTCGTCGATCGGCGAGATCCTCGTCGACACCCGGGGCGCCGCCGCGGCGGTGGGGGCGACGCCCATGGATCGCCCGGAGTGGATCGCCGCCCACCCGTCCCTGCCCGGTGTCGCCTACGGCACCTTCACCAACAACCGCGACCGGACCGGTGCCGACGCCGCCAATCCGCGGGTCGCCAATCGGCACGGGCACATCCTGCGCTGGCAGAACGCAGGTGGTGACCACGCCGCCACGACGTTCGTGTGGTCCCTGTTCGCCCTCGCCGGCACGGGGCTCGGCACCGGCGACGGGTCGACGATCCCTGCGGATGACGCGTTCGGCTCGCCCGACGGCCTCGCGTTCGACGTGGACGGTCGGCTCTGGATCCAGACGGACGGCGGTCAGCCGGTCGCGTGCAACAACCAGATGCTGGCTGCCGATCCGCAGACCGGCGACATCCGCCGCTTCCTCGTGGGCCCGAAGGGCTGCGAGGTCACGGGGTGGACGATGACCCGTGACCAGCGGACGCTGTTCGTCAACATCCAGCACCCGGGGGAGAACGCGACCGACCCGGCGTCGCCGACATCGCAGTCGTCCTGGCCGCGCATCGGCCACCGGCCCCGTTCGGCGACCGTGGCGATCCGACGACTGGACGGCGGTCCGGTCGGCGCGTGACCCCACAGGAACGCGGGGCGGGGCGGGCAGGGCCGTCCCACCCCGCTTGGCGTGGCCCGGACCGGCGGCGGTCCGGGCCCACCCGCGTCCGGGTGCACGGCGTTGCGCCAGCGCGACGCCACAGCCCCGGGTGGTTCGCAACGCCCCGTCCACCGTGGCTGATGGGGCTGCTGTTAGCGTTGTGGGCACTGTGGCTGCCACGCGCTCGAGTCAGAAGAAGAAGCCGCCGGCCCGCCGGCGCAGCACCGCGAAGGCACCGACCAAGCCCGCACCACGCCGGGTCAGCGGGACGGTCGGCGCCGCGCTCGACGGCCGGTC
>CAZCJT010000176.1:0-5882 GCA_964498565.1 uncultured Acidimicrobiaceae bacterium | reverse complement strand
CGGGCTGGCGATCGCCGGCGCCATCGCCGCCGCCCACGGCGGGACCCTCGAGCTGCGCGACACGCCCGGCGGCGGCGCCACCTTCCTGCTGCGCCTTCCCGCGAGCACCGTCGCGCCCTCGGACCCACCCACCGGCGAGCTCACCAGCGAGGACGTCACATGGCCCGCATCCTGATCGTCGAGGACGAGGACCGCATCGTGTCCTTCCTCACCAAGGGCCTGGAGGCCAACGGCCACTCGACCATGGCGATCGGGGACGGCATCACCGCGGCCGCCGTGGCCGACGACGCCGACTTCGACCTGATGATCCTCGACGTCGGTCTGCCCGGCAAGGACGGCTTCGCCGTGCTCGAGGACATCCGCAGCAGAGGGGTGCGCCTGCCGGTGATCATGCTCACCGCCCGCGACGCCCCGTCCGACACGGTGACGGGGTTCGACGCCGGGGCCGACGACTACGTGACCAAGCCGTTCCGCTTCGAGGAGCTGCTCGCCCGGGTCCGGGCCCGCCTCCGGGACCAGGGCACCAACGAGCAGACGCTGCTCGAGGCCGGTGCGGTGGTGCTCGACCTGCGCCGGCGGACCGTCTCGGTCGACGGCCGCAGCGTGGAGCTGTCGTCGCGAGAGTTCGCGCTGGCCGAGACGCTGTTCCGCCATCCGGGGCAGGTGCTGTCCCGGGAGCAGCTGCTCTCCATGGTCTGGGGCTACGACTTCGCCCCCGAGTCCAACGTCGTCGACGTCTACATCGGGTACCTGCGTCGCAAGCTGGGCGCCCGCCGCATCGACACAGTGCGCGGCATGGGCTACCGGCTGCGCACCGACTGAATCAGCGGGCCTCGGCGCTGCCGGGCGGCGCGATGGCCACCCAGGTCGGTCCGGGCGTCAGCAGCACGGGCTGGCCATCGGCCGTCGTGTAGGTGGTGACGTCGCGCACCGTGGGGCGCGACCAGCGGGCCCGGATGAGCTTGCCGGCGCTGAACACCCAGGCCTCTCCCTCGCCCACCAGCTGGGCCTCCACGATCGGGAAGCCGGCGGCGTCACAGCACTGGACCTCGGCGTAGGGGGTGAACTGCACCACCACGTTGGGCGGGGCGACACGGGTGCCGGCCGCGTCGACGTGGGGGGTGTCCCGCTGGCTGCGGGCCCACCCGGCACCGTCCCACTCGTAGTCGACGGGGGCGCTGCCGGGCCCGTCGCCGAAGACGATGCGCACGCCGGTGACCGACTCGCCGGTGGGCTCCACGTCGGCCGGGCGGTAGGAGAACAGCGCCGGCGGGGGGCGCACCTCGCCGGCGGCACCGCCGTACAGCGCACCGGTGGAGCTCATCAGGTTGTAGGGGGCCGGGCGGTCCCCGGCCCGGTTGTACGGCCCGCTGTTGGCGTCGAGGCCGACGTCGACCACGGGCGCGCCGCGGACGGCGCCCGCCACGCCGGCGTTGGCCCCGGACCACGCGAACAGGGGCCGGTTCAGCGGCTCCATCAGGAGCAGGTCGGTGGTGCGGGCGGAGCGCACGGGGCCCACGGGGTCGGCATCCTGGGAGTGGAACAGGGCAAGGAAGCGGGTGACGCTTCCCTCGACCATCTCCTCGAACACGATGTCAGCCTGGTTGATGCCGGCCTGCGGTCGGCCGCCCCGGCCCCTGCGGGGCTCGGCGTTGTCGATCTTCACGGCGAGGACGGGCCGGTCGGCCCGGGCCTGGTCGGCGATCGGCTGCCCGGTGAGCGGGTAGCCGGGTGCGGCCGCAGCGGTCGTGGTGGTGGTCGACCCGGTCGTGGTGGTCGTCGTGGCCCGCTCGGTGGGCTCGTCCTCGCCACCCCCGGCGAGGGCGACGGCGGCGATGATGACGACGATCACGGCGACGACGCCGCCGACGATCGCCCACTGGCGTGAGGTCAGCTGAGGCACCTGCGCGACCGTAGCCACGCCGGCCCGGGGTGTTCGGGATCGCGTCGGTCGGGTACGGAGCCCTCATGAGCCAACAGTCGAACCCCGGGCAGACCGGCGATCCCGAGGAGCTGCTCGGCCTGGACGCAGCGAGCGAGCTGCTCGGCGTCCCCGTCGAGCAGGTCCGCGCCATGGCTGACCAGGGCGTCATCACCCAGCACGACAGCGGCGACGGGCCCGGCTTCCAGCGCGCCGAGCTCATCGCCGCCCGGGACCTGGGCGGCTGATCTCAGCCGGCGGCGCGCGGCCTGGCGTGCATGCGCGTGAGCAGCGTCCGGATGGTCTCGACGTCCTGCGCCCCCGGGATCACGTATGAGTCCTCGACCACGAACGCCGGCACGCCGGTGATCTGGCGGTCGGCGGCGCCCTCCAGGTCGGCGGCGACGGCATCCCGTCCGGCGCCCGTGGCCACCGCCTCGCCGGCGACCTCACGGTCGGCCCCGACCTCGACGGCCCAGTCCACCAGGTTCGCCGGGTCGGCGATGTTGGCGCCCTCGGTGAAGTAGGCCCGGAACAGGAGCTCGTGCAGGGCGTCGGCCGCCTCGTGGCCCAGGGTGGCCGCGAGCCAGGCGACGAGCGACAGCGCCGGGAGGCTGGTCACCCGCTGGGCCAGGTCGAACCGGTAGTCGATGCCGACCTCCTGGCCGAGCGGCACCAGCCGCCCCGTCATGCCCCGGAAGGCACCGGGCCCGTACTTGCGCTCGATCGCCGCCGACAGGTCCTTCGGCTCCGCCGTCGCCGTGGGGTCGAGCTGGAACGCCCGCCACCGGACCTCGACCTCGTCGGCGAAGTCCAGTCCCTCGAGGGCGACGTCGAGGCGTCGCTTGCCGAGGTAGCACCACGGGCAGACGACGTCGGACCACACATCGATGCGCATGACCGTCCCAACCGTTGCCGCCGCCTCGATGTTCCGGCGGGGGCGCGGGCGCCCCCCTACGCTGCGGGTCCGACCGGAGCACAGGGGGAACGACGTGGACGTCCGACGAGTGGTGACCGGGCACGATGCCGACGGCAAGGCGGTGTTCGTGTCCGACGACGTGGTGGCACCGGTGGCGCCGGCCGTCCTGCCGGGCAGCGAGTTCCACCGTCTCTGGGGCGCTGACGAGGCCCCCCACTTCCCCGACGACGGCGCCGTGCCGCCGTACAGCTCCTACTTCCCGCCCGTGGGCGGCGTCCGCTTCGGCTTCTTCACCATCCCGCCGGCCGGCGCCGTGCTGCCGGAGGACCTCGACGTCGCCGCCGGCCTGGCCGAGGTCGAGCGCACCCTGCCCGGGCTCATGGGGCACATGGAGGCCGACGATCCCGGCATGCACACCACGGCCACGGTGGACTTCGAGGTCGTGCTCGAGGGCGAGGTGACCCTCGAGCTCGACGACGGCGCCACGGTGACGCTGCGGCCCGGGGACACGGTGGTGCAGAACGGGACCCGCCACCGGTGGTCGAACCCCGGGGATGTGACGGCCCGGCTGGCTGTCTTCATCGCCGGCGCCCACCACGACCGGCTGCCCTGATGCGGAGCAGCCACCCATTCGGCACGCGCACCCGCCGACCGTAGGATCGCCGGCATGGTCGAGACCTCGCCCCGCCACGACTGGACCACCGACGACGCCCTCGCCCTGCTCGAGCGGCCGTTCCACGACCTGCTCTTCGAGGCCCAGCAGGTCCACCGGGCCGGCTTCCGTCCCGACGTCGTCGAGGGCGCGATCCTCCTGTCGATCAAGACCGGCGCCTGCCCCGAGGACTGCGCCTACTGCCCGCAGTCCGCGAAGTGGGACACCGGGCTGGAGCCCGAGCGGCTGATGGAGACCGAGGAGATCGTCGCCGCCGCCACCAACGCCAAGGCCGCCGGCGCGTCGCGCTTCTGCATGGGTGCCGCCTGGCGCTCGCCCAACGACCGCCAGGTCGAGCGGGTGGCCGAGGCCGTCGAGGCCGTGGGGGAGCTCGGCATGGAGACGTGCGTGACCCTCGGGATGCTGACCGACGCGCAGGCCCAGCGCCTCGCCGACGCCGGGCTCGACTACTACAACCACAACCTGGACACCTCGCCCGACTTCTACGGCGAGATCATCACCACCCGCACCTACCAGGACCGCCTCGACACCATCGGCCACGTGCGGGAGGCCGGCGTGCGCCTGTGCTGCGGCGGCATCGTCGGCATGGGGGAGAGCCGCCGCCAGCGGGCCGGGCTGCTGGCCCAGCTCGCCCAGCTCGACCCCCACCCCGAGAGCGTCCCGATCAACCTGCTGGTGCAGGTGCCGGGCACACCGCTGCACGGCACCGACGAGCTCGACGGGCTCGAGCTCGTCCGCACCATCGCAGCGGCCCGGATCATGATGCCGGGGTCGGTCGTGCGCCTGTCGGCCGGACGCAGCCAGATGAGCGACGAGCTGCAGGCGCTGTGCATGCACGCCGGCGCGGCCAGCATCTTCCTCGGCGACAAGCTGCTCACCACCGGCAACCCCGGCGACGACGCCGACGCCGACCTGCTGGCCCGCCTCGACACGTCGCTGGCCGAGGCCTCGCTCCTCGACTGACAACCCTTGGCGCCGGGGTCCGGGTCGGCTGCCAGCCTGCGGCCATGCCCGCCGACACCTACACCCACGGCCACCACCCCTCGGTCCTGCGCTCGCACACGTGGGGCACGGCGGACAACTCGGCCGCCGACCTGCAGGCGTTCGTCGAGGAGTTCCGGCGCTGGATCGACGCCCCGGACGGCTGGTTCGGGGTGCTGCACGGGGAGGCCCTCGCCACGCCGTAGGCCGCCGTTACGCTCCGCCGGCATGCCCGCCGGCGCCAAGACCGACTGGAACCCGCTCCTGCGGGACCAGTTCGAGCAGCCGTACTGGCGGGAGCTGCAGGAGTTCGTTCGGTCCGAGCGCCGGCACCACGAGGTGTACCCGGCCGACGACGAGGTCTTCGCCGCCCTGCACCTGACGGCGCACGCCGACGTCAAAGTCCTGATCCTCGGCCAGGACCCCTACCACGGGCCGGGGCAGGCCCACGGGCTGTGCTTCTCCGTCCGCGACGGCGTCGACATCCCGCCGTCGCTGGTGAACGTCCACGCCGAGCTGGCATCGGACCTGGGCTGTCCCCGCCCCCGCCACGGGAACCTCGAGCACTGGGCCCGGCAGGGGGTGCTGCTGCTGAACACGACGCTCACCGTCCGGGCCCGCCAGGCCGCATCCCACCAGCGCAAAGGGTGGGAGCGCTTCACCGACCGGGTCATCGAGGTGGTCGACGCCAAGCCGGAGCGGGTCGTCTTCATCCTCTGGGGGGCGTCGGCCCGTCGGAAGGCGGCGCAGATCGACACGACCAAGCACGTCGTCATCGAGTCCCCGCACCCGTCCCCGCTCTCGGCGCACAAGGGGTTCTTCGGCACCCGCCCGTTCAGCCGGGCCAACGCCGCGCTGGTCGAAGCAGGCCGGGAGCCGATCGACTGGTGCATCCCGTGACGCTGCTCGCCGACGTCGTGGCCGCCGCGCAGGCGGTAGCCGCCACCAGCAAGCGGACCGTGAAGCGGGACGCCCTCGCCGCGCTGTTCGCCGAGCTCGCCGGCGACGAGGTCGCCGTGGTCACCGGGTTCCTGCTCGGCGAGGTCCGCCAGGGTCGGATCGGGATCGGGTGGGCATCCATCCGCGACCTCGACTGCTCGCCGGCCCACGAGCCGTCGCTCACCGTCGCCGACGTGGACGAGGCCGTCGACGTGCTCGCCACGACGACCGGAACGGGCTCCCAGGGCGCCCGACGACAGCAGCTGGTGGGGCTGTTCTCCCGAGCCACCGCGGCCGAGACCGACTTCCTCGGCCGGCTCTTCGTCGGGGACATGCGCACCGGTGCGCTCGCCGGCGTCGTCACCGACGCGGTCGCAGCGGCCGCCGGCATCGCGGCGCCCACGCTGCGGCGGGCGGTGATGCTGGCCGGGGACCTCGGGGCCGTCGCC
>CAZCJT010000175.1:2404-5921 GCA_964498565.1 uncultured Acidimicrobiaceae bacterium | reverse complement strand
CTTTCCGGGGCCTCGCCCCTGATCTCGGATGTCCGTCAAACCGACGCAGGCCCATACCTGAAAGCAGCGAAGAAGGCCGCCGGTGCCGCTGATGCGATGGTCGAGTTCGAGGTGCGGGTCGCCGGGCTACGGGAGACGCACCGCCGCCGCCCGTCGTTGATCGCGAGGCTCGACAAGGCCGGCTTCGTGTGAGCCGGACCGTCCTTCCGCTTTGCTCATGAGCGGCGCCGCTTCCATCCCCTACAGGCCGGCCGGCGGACGGGCGCGCCGTGTAGGCGCCGGCGAGCCGGCTGGACACTCACACCTGGCGACGGTTCCTGTCATTGGTGGGGGATAGCATCCCTGCTATTCCCTGGGGTACGATCGAACTTGAGGACGAGGTCGTCGAGTGGCTCGATGACCTCGCGGACGAGGCATTCGGTCAGGCGGAGCGGTACATCGATCTGCTGGCTGAAGAAGGAGTGCATCTCGGTGAGCCGTTCACCCGTCAGTTGCGAGGCAAGCTCCGAGAGCTTCGCTTCAGCCTGGACGGCCGCCGCGTTCGGATCACGTACTTCATCGCATCAGGGAGACGGATCGTGTTGTTGACGGTGTTCGTGAAGACGCAACGGCAGGAGCGGCGCGAGATCGACCGGGCCGAGAAGGCGATGCAGCGCTGCGTTTCCGAGGGACACATGATCGAGGAGGACGAGTGATGGCACGTCGGAGTTGGGATGAAGTCAAGGGGGCTCGGGCTGACAGTCCGGAGCGTCGTCGCGGCTATGAGAGGGCGGGCCGTGCGATCCGTCTGGCGATGGAGATCCGTGCGCTACGGGAAGCGCGGGGTCTGAGCCAGCGCGAGCTTGCCGCGCGAGTAGGAACGACCCAATCGGCGATCGCTCGGCTCGAGGGTGGGAACGTTTCGCCGAGCCTGCCGACTCTGGACAAGATCGCCGAGGCGCTCGATGTGGAGCTGAGCGTGAGCCTCGTGGACCTGAACGCGAGCTGATTCTGACGGTCGGCGTCTCTAACGGAACGTCTAACGAACGGCACCCTACGGGCCGATTCTTCGTGCACTGGCTGGACGGGCCGTCACGAGAAGTCCCTGCTCAGGGCCACTGAACGACACTCGGCGCCACGGCCTGGACGGGGTTCGGATCGCTCATAACCCGAAGGTCGCAGGTTCAAATCCTGCCCCGCCACCATCTCGGGCATTTGCCCAGGTCAGAGGCCCTTCCCGAGCCATCGGGGAGGGCCTTCGCCGTTCTCGGGGCGACCTTCGGGTTCTACGTCCTTCGGGACGGTCGGGTGTGTTTTCCCTGGTCAGAGCGCTGCGACCGGTACCGAGACGACCTTCGGGTTGGGTGCCGGACGAGGTCGTCAGCCGTGTCTCGCTGTAGGCCGCTGACCACGGGAAATGCGGCGATGGGGTCGGCACGCTCGGGAGGGTGTCTAACGAGCTGTCCAACGACCACGTGCATCGAGGTCGACCTCGGCGGTCGGGCGCTTCGTCCAGGTGTCGAGCGGCTGCAACTGCCGAGCCGGGTATGGCTGCGGCCGAGTCAGGGAAGTCGGTGGGTCGCGCTGGTGGCAGTCAGGCTTGATTGGCGCCGCCGTCGCAGACGCAGAACTCGTTGCCTTCGGGGTCGGTCATGAGTATCCAGCCCGTGCCGTGCTCCCGGAGGACCTCCGAGCTCGCGCGCCGGGCCCCGAGGGCTTCGAGTCGGCTGGCTTCGGCCTCGATGTCTGCGGCATCGATGTCGAGGTGCATGCGGTTCTTGGTCGTCTTCGGTTCGGGCACGGCCTGGAGTAGGAGCTTGGGGCCAGGGCGGCCGTGGGGAAGGAGCACCGCGTAGGTGCCGGCATCGCCGACGTTCACGTAGCCGAGCGCTGCGGACCAGAACTCGGCGAGAGCGGCTGGGTCGTGGCAGTCGAGCACGAGGCCGATGGTCGGCGCGCTGTCGGTCATGGCGTTGTCCTTGCGGTGGTGAGCAAGACGGCGGCTTCGAGCGTGACACCGTGGTCGGGGTCGTGGTGGGGGCGGAGCGCGTCGGCGACTGCGGCCAGGGCTTCGTCGTGGCGCTCGGGCGGGATGGTCTCGAGGATGGCGCGTCCGGGACCGGAGTCGGTGAGGTAGTCGACGGCGTCGGTGATGGTGGTACCGAGGTGCATGGCCAGCGTGTGTGGCTCGGTGCTGATGTTCGCGAACCCGGCGGCTGTGAGCGTCCGGTGAACGTTGGCCGGATCGGCTTGGGCGAACATGCCCGGTCCGGCGGGATCGGTGCTGTCGGGCAACGTGCCGAACCCGAGGAGCGCAGCCCCGGGGACGATGAGCCACTGGTTGGCTTCGAGTGGTTGCCAGGTGACGATGCAGAGCCGCCCGGCGGGGGAGAGGTGGCGGGCGATGTTCTCGAAAGCTGCGATGGGGTCGTCGAAGAACATGGTGCCGAAGCGGCTGATGGCGACATCGAACGGGCCGCCCAGCGGATCGGTCTGGACGTCGGCCTGGCGGTAGTCGACGTTCGCATGAAGGTCGGTACGGGACCGGGCGACGTCGAGCATGGGGGCGGACAGGTCTGCGCCGACGACGGCCGCGGTCGGGCCAGTTGCGGCTGCGGCGGCGAGGGTGGTCGCCCCGCAGCCGCAACCGATGTCGAGTACTCGCTCGCCGGCTTCGAAGGCGGCGGCGTCGAGAAGGAGGGCGGCGACAGAAGCCAGGACGGTGTCGCGCACGTCGGCGCTCGCGACCCAGAGCTGGCCGGATTCGCCGTTCCAGGCGGCGTGCTGGTCGGCGTTGGTGGTGGTCACTTGCGTCTCCTCTTGGGGCTGCGGGTGTGGCTGGTCAGACGTTGGGTGATCTGGGCCGCAGTGTCGTCGTCGGTGACGCCGACGTTGCGGCCGATGCGATGCAGCGTGAGCCGACCGAGGCCGTGCGCGAGAAGTCCTCGTCCTCGGCCGACGAGGCGCTGCACTGCCTGTTGGTCCGAGCGAGATCGGACGGTCGCGACCGCTGCGAGGACAGCGTCGGCTGCGGTGTCGGCAGCAAGGCGCAAGGAGCCGAGCAGTTCGAGCGCAGCATCGGATTCGATGCCGGCGTCGATGGCGTCGAGGGTGAGCTGCAGGAGGGACGGGCTCGGAACGCAGTAGCGGTCCGGTCCGCAGGCCTCCACCACGCCGGTGGCGAGCAGCTCGTCGAGCCGGCCGGGGACCAGGTCAGGAAGCAGTCGGGTGAGTTGCTCGAGCGTGGCGGGTGCGCCGGGCTCGTCGACGTGGACGAGCTCGTCGGGCTCGAGACCGAGGACGTCCGTGAGCGCATCGCCGCCCCGCCACGCTGCGAGTAGGTCACCGATGCCAGCCAGGGAGTAGCCGCGATCCTGCAGCCGACCGATGAGCTGCAGGCGCCGCAGGTGGCTGTGGCCGTACAACCCGATGCGGCCGACCTTGCGAGGCGGGGGAACCAAGCCCATGGTCTGGTACTCGCGGATCGTGCGGACCGGCACGTCGGCTCGCTGCGCGATCTGGTCGACGGTCCACTCCT
>CAZCJT010000175.1:0-2304 GCA_964498565.1 uncultured Acidimicrobiaceae bacterium | reverse complement strand
ATCGAAGTCCGCCTGCACGAGCTGTGGCCGGGGGTGACCACGGGGACTCCGGTGGCGCTGTCGGGTGGCTTCTGGGCAGTGATGTTCCGGGTGCCCGTGACCGGCCAGCCCGACGGTGTGGCATCGGAGGTGGTCGTGCGGTTCGCGCCGCATCTGGCGATGGGCGCCAAGGAGGCCGAGGTGCAGCGGGCCCTCGTGACCCAGGGCTTCCCAACCCCGCCGCTGTGGGCCTCGGCGCCGGACGAGACGCGAGGCGGGTGGTGGTCGGTGATGGACTTCTCCCCCGGGGCACCGTTGCTGGCCGGACTCGACGGTCTCGCCGTGCTCCGTCGCGCGCCGATGCTGTTGCGCACCCTGCCTGCGCAGCTGGCCGACGCTGCCACATCACTGCACCGTCTCGATCCGGAACCGGTCACGGCAGCGCTGCAGGGCACTGCAACCGGTGTGGCCTGGTCGACGGGCGACGTTCTCCAGCAGCTCAGCGCGGGCGCCGAGCTCGCCGGCCGCGCCGACGTCGTCGCAGCACTCGACGCGCTCGCGGTCGACGAACCACACGCCGGCGGCGAGGTGGTCTGCCACGGTGACCTGCATCCCTTCAACGTCCTCGACCGCGATGGTGAACTGGTGGTGCTGGATTGGACCGGCGCGGTGCTCGCTCATCCGTGCTTCGACCTGGCGTTCACCGAGCTGTTGTTGGCCAACCCGCCCCTCGGCCTGCCCGGACCGCTTCGACTGGTGGGCCGGGCGGCGGGCCGGCTGCTGGCCCGCCGCTTCCTGGCCAGCTACGCCCGTGCCAACTCGCACGTCTCGCTGGAGCAGGTCGCCTGGTTCCGTGCGCTGCACAGTGCCCGGGTGCTGGTCGAGACCGCCAACTTGCGCGCCGTCCACGGCCCGGGCGGAGCAGGTCATCCGTTCCTCTCGGTCTCCCCTGCGGCCGCAGCGCACCTGTCCAGCACCACCGGGGTTCCGGTGATGGCGGGGTAGTCACAACGGGGGGACGGATCCGAGGTCGGGTGACGATCTGAAGCGTGGCCTGCCCGATGGGTGACTGTTCGTACACTCCGCGTGTGCCGATGGCTGCTGCTGACTCAGGAGTGCGGTTGGCCGATCTGGTCGCAGCGTTCTCGCTGGCGACCGATCTCGGGCTGGGTCAGCCGATGGATCACGTGCTGCGGGCGTGGCGGATCGCTGCGGAGCTGGGTGAGCACGTCGGCCTCGAGCCCGAGGATCGCGGTTCGCTGTACTACGTCGTCACGCTGGCATGGGTGGGATGCGTGGCCGACACCCCGGAGGTGGCTGCGCTCTTCGGTGACGACATCGCGTTCCGGGCCGACAGCTATGACGTCGACTTCGCTGGGCTGCCGATGCTGGGGTTCATGCTTCGGCACGTCGGCGCGGGGAGCCCGCCGCTCCATCGTCTCCGGCTGGGCGCCAACATCGTCATGACCGGGGGTAGGGCGGTGCGGCAGGGCCTGATGTCGCACTGCTTGACGACATCCCGGCTGGCGGAGCGGTTCGAGCTCGGCGAGCAGGTGTGCCGTCCCTTGCAGCAGGTGTTCGCCCGCTGGGACGGCAAAGGAGTGCCGGGTCATGTGGGCGGCCGAGGAGATCGACCTTTCGATGCGGTTGTTCCACCTCGCCGACACCGTCGAGGTGCACCACCGGACGGCTGGCACGGACGCCGCCATCGACATCGCTCGAGCGAAGCAGGGCACCCACTTCGACCCCACCGTGGTCGACGTCTTCTGCGCGGTAGCGGGTGACGTCCTCGGCGACCCCGCCGCCGAGCACGACTGGGACGCGTTGCTCGACGGCGAGCCGACGCTGCAGCAGACGCTGACCGATGACCGACTCGACGCCGCCCTCGAGGCGATCGCCGATTTCACCGACCTGCGCTCGGTCCATCGTGCCGGCCACTCGCGTGCGGTTGCTGGGCTGGCCGAGCGAGCCGCCACCGAGCAAGGACTGCCCCCGGCCGACGTCGTCTCGGTCCGACGGGCCGCACTGGTGCACGATCTCGGGCTCCACGGCATCCCGGCCAACATCCTCGACCGTCTTGAGACGCTGCGCCCCGCGGAGCGGGAGCGGCTGCGCATGCACCCGTACTACACGGAACGGATGCTGGCCCGCCCCGACGCGCTCGCCCGCCTCGGCGCAAGCGCGTCGCTTGTTCGCGAGCGCTGCGACGGCTCCGGCTACCCGAGAGGGCTGACGGCGGCCACCATCCCAGCCACCGCCCGGACGCTGGCGGCGGCGTGCTCGTTCCAGGCCATGCTCGAGCCCCGGGCCCACCGCCCGGCCATG
>CAZCJT010000174.1:0-5969 GCA_964498565.1 uncultured Acidimicrobiaceae bacterium | reverse complement strand
GGCTGGGCCGGACGGCGCGGCCCAGGTGGCGACGCCCGCCCCGGCGGAAGAGGTCCCGCCGGCCGCGGGGTCGGCCTCGCAGAGCGACGTCGAGGCTTACGCCATCGACACGGTTGACGAGCTCACCGGCCGACTTCCCCTCCCGATCTCCCGGTCGGCCCTGGTGAACGACCAGACGGCGGCCGTTGCCGCCGACGTGGTCGCCCTGCTGCCCGATCGTGAGGCGCTCACCGCCGCGGTCACGCAGTGCATCGACCAGCTCCGCACGCTGGTTCCGGAGCTCCCGTCGGAGATCGATCGCGACGCCGGGCTGCGCGGCCTCGTCCAGGGCATGGTCGACGGGATGCGGGACGGCGCTCCGCTCGCGCCGCCGGACTCGGCCGCGATCGCCGCGTCGATCGAGGCCTGCGTGACGTCGCTGCAAGGCGTCCTGCCCGCACCCGAGGAGCTCATGACGCTGATCGAGTCGCTGGCTGCACAGGCTGATCTGCCGCCCGAGCTGACGGCACTGGTCGAGCAGCTGCAGCCGCTGTTCGATCAGGTGCAGCAGTCCGGTGGGCTCGCCACCTTCGATCTGTCGGCCACCATCGATGCGCTCCGCTCGCTGATCCCTGCTGTTGATGGCAGCGCCGGCTCCCCCACGATCGGCATCCTGGAAGCGCTCCTCGGAGGCATCGCACCAGCCGGCTGACGGGATCCGGCGGCGGGCCGGACGCTGACCGCTATTGGATGCTGATCAGCGTGGCCAGGATCGCGGTCGACACACCGAGGGCCGCGCCGAGCCGGACGGTCAGCCGGTTCTCCAGCTCAGCCAGCTCGGCGCGGAGGAACTGCTTGGTGACCAGCTCTTCGGCTTCGGAGGCGGGGAACTCGGACATGAGTGCGTTGGCGTCGTCCTCGCCGATCAGCGGCACGAACTTCAGGTAGAGCGACGAGCGGTGGCGGGCGTCGAGGGCCATGGTGACGGACATCCTTCGGAGGGACAAGCACGAAGGGGAAGTGGTTCTCACGGGCGGAATGGCCGTCGCCCGATCCTCGTTGCAGGGACCATGACCCAGGGACACACGATCGAGACCCGCCGCGAAGACGTCCATGTGGAGGTCCGCCTCGACGGGGTGGTCGTCGCCAGCTCCGACCGGCCCGTCCTGCTCGACGAGACCGGCATCCCCACCGTCCACTACCTGCCGAAGGAAGACGTGCAGGCCGAGCTGCGACCGATCGGCCTGCGCACGCACTGCCCGTTCAAGGGCGATGCCTCCTACTGGAGCATCGAGACCGAGACCGGCACCTACGACGGCATCGCGTGGAGCTACGAGGAGCCCACGGAGGGCGCCGAGGACATCCGAGGCCTCGTGGCCTTCTTCGCGGACCGGGCCGAGGTCGTCGTCGGCGAGCGCTGAGGGCTGCTCCGACGGTGGGAGCCGCTCCGCCGACGGGCTGGAGGCTGAGGCCGTACGCCCGCCCAGAGAAGTATACGCATCGTATATTGGTTTGTATGACGACACCGGTACCCACTCGCTTCACCGATGAGGAGCTCGCGACCATCGACGACCTCGTGGCAGCAGGCATCGGCGAGAGCCGGTCGGCGGTGATCCGGCGGGGGGTGCACCAGCTCGCAGAGGCAGTCCGCCGCGCCCACGTCGGTGCGGCGATCGCCGACTCCTACCGCGAGCATCCGCAGTCCCCCGACGATGATGATCTTGCGATGGCCAGCGCGATCGCTCTGACGGAGGCGGAGCCGTGGTAGCGCAGGCCGAGCTGTGGCTCATGGAGACGCCGAACCAGAAGCGCCGTCCCGTGCTCGTCGTCTCCCGCGACGAGGTCATCCCGGTCCTCAACAACGTCGTGGTCGCTCCGGTCACGAGCACCCTCAGGGACATCCCGACCTGCATCCCCGTCGGCCCCGACGAAGGGATCGACCACGACAGCGTCGCGACCTTCGACAACCTCGTCGCCGTTCCCAAGTCGGTGCTCACCACCCGCCTCGGCGCACTCGGCATCGCCGGCCGGCGCCGGATCTGCGACGCGCTGGCGGCCATGGCCAATTGCTGAACGCCGCTCCGAGGTCAGGCGACCGCAGTGTCGGGGGCGGCGGCCGTCGTCGTCGCCATGACCCCGGTCCAGATCGGACCGACCATCCCCGACTCCTTCGGGCCGGGCCCGGCCACCGTGCTCCGCGGGCTGCTCACCCCCGACCCGCGTTGGGACCGACCCGGTCGCTGACCCCTACTGCACGCTGATGAGCGTCCCGAGGATCGCCGTCGACGCCGCGAACGCCGCTCCGACGGTGGCCACGACCCAGACCGTCTGACGGTGGAAGCGCTCCGCCAGCTCGGCGCGCAGGAAGTGCTTCGTCACCAGTTCGTCGGCTTCGATCGATGGGAACTCGGACATCAGGTCGTTGGCGTTGTGCTCGCCGATCAGCGGAGCGAGAGCCTCGTAGATCGAGGCGCGTGAACGAGCATCGAGGGCCATGGTGACGGACATCCTTCGGGTGGGCGAAGCCCAAGGGGGGAAGTGATGGCCGAAGGTGCCGACGGGCTCTGACGGTCACGGCCGGGACGTACCTGACATCACCGGGCGGCGGAGCCCGGGCCGAGGAGGCGGGACGAAATGGTGGATGCACGCGCACTGGAACCGTTCGACTGGAGCGGCCCGGTGCTGTCCGAACCCGGTGGGTTCGTCGTGCGCCCATCAGCGGCGGGCGGGTTCGAAACCTGTGCCGCCGCACTGTCCCGCCTCCTCACCCGATCGATGGACGAGGGCCTGTGGTGGGCCACGATCTGCCTCGCCGAGCCGCACCCCAACCCGGCGTTCGCCCACCTCGGCCCGGACGGGGACGGCGCCCTCTACACCGAGGTGGCCGGCGACCACCACCTCCCGCGCGCCGCGCACATCGACGACGGCCAGCGGACCGCCCTCCGTGAGCTCGGCTGGGGCGACCCCGTGCCGGACCTCTCCGGCGGCGACGACATCCAGCCCCGCAACCACACGCGCTCGTGGCCGATCGAGCAGCTCCCGCTCGCCTGCCGCCACACGCTGCTGACGCTCGCAGTCGTCTACGGGTTCCACGAGGACGACCCGCTCCAGGTCAGCCTCGACCCGTTCGCCTGAAGGGCTGGGCGCCCGTTCGCCCGGCCCGTCGGCGGCCCTCTACGGGTACTGCCCGGTGCGCAGCTCGGCTGCGGGCCCGTCCCTCGTCGGTCTCGTGCTGCTGCTCGGACCGGCCGGCGGCGATGGCCTGGTGGAGCGTGGTGTTCACGAGCCGGCCGAGGACCTCGACGGCGTCCTCGAGCTCGCTCATCGCGCTGGCCGCCCCCGGCCAGTCCTGGCCGTGCGAGCGGCGGCGGATCCTGTCGGCCTGGCGGGTGACCTCGAGGCTGAGGCCGTTCACCAGGTGCGAAGCCCGCACCGGTGACGGCACCAGGAGCGTTGGTGCGTCTCGGACTGCGAAATGCCCGGATGCCACGTCTCCAAGCCGGTGGCGCAGGTGACACCGACCGGATGCGAGGACTGCGAGTGACTCGGCGTCTCCGGCCGTCCTCCGAGCCGGGTCGCCGCCACTACCAGACCGACGAGCGTGGCGTTGCTGGCGACCAGGCCGAAGAACAGCTTGAGCAGCAGCTCGGAGTGGGCAGTCTGCATCTCGGACCTGAGCTCGGCGAAACCCGCCTGCATCTCGCTGCGCAGTACGCCCACCTCGGCTTGGACGTTTCGTTTCGTGGCGATGTCGCCCCGTGCGACCGGTGGCAGCAGGTCCACCATGATCGCAGCCCTCTCTGCCGCTACTGGACGGTGATCAGGGCGCCGAGCACGGCGGTGGCCACGCCGATCGCCCCGCCCAGCCGGAACGTCATGCGGTTCTCCAGCGCAGCCATCTCGGTCCGGAGCCCACCCATCTCGGAGCGCAGCTCCGCCAGCTCGGCGCGCAAGAACTGCTTCGTGACCAGCTCAGTGGCTTCGGAGGCGGGGAACTCGGACATGAGGGCGTTCGCATCGTCCTCGCCCAAGAGCGGGACGAACTTCTGGTAGAGGGACGAACGGTGGCGGGCGTCGAGGGCCATGGTGACGGACATCCTCCGGAGGAGCAACCAGGAGGGGGAAGAGCCGTCACGGTACCCAGGGGGTCCGACAGCCGAGCTCGCCTCGAGGACGCGTTGCTCGCTGCGTTGACCTGACCGCCACGGCGCTGTCCCCAGGTCACAGACACGCCGTACCTGTACTCAGACCGGGCGGCGGAGTCCGGCGAACGAGGAGGCACCACATGGACAGCATCAACGGCCTACGAGCCTTCGACTGGGACGGGCCGGTGCTCTCGGAGCCTCGCTCGTTCGTGGTCCGACCGTCGTCGGCCGGCGGGTTCGAGGCCTGCGCTGCAGCACTGTTCCGGCTCCTCGCGAGCGCGATGGACGAAGGCCTGTGGTGGGCCACCATCTGCCTCGCCGAGCCGCACCCCAACCCCGGCTTCGCCCACCTCGGCCCCGACGAGGGCGGCTGCACACATCCTGTCCCGCGGCCCCCGCACCAAGCTCAATCCGAACTCTCACGTTCACAGAGGGGACGGCGACCACGCCCAGCGGGAACCCACCAGCATTCCATCCCACATCCGTGGCCGCGACCCCGGTCATCGAAGCTGAAATCCGAAGCGCCAGAAGGGGCTTGGGCGCAAAGTGGGCATCTCCCCGTTGGGCGGTCACGGGGTTATGACGCTTGACGGTACTGCTGTTCCCACTCGAGCGGTGAGACGTGGTCGAGGGTGCTGTGCAACCGCTTCGTGTTGTACCAGTTGATCCACCGGAAGATCGCCCGGCGGGCCTCGGCCCGGGTCGCGAACACCCGGCCTTGGAGGCACTCACGCTTGAGTGATTCCCAGAACGATTCGGCCACGGCGTTGTCCCAGCACACCGCGGTGCGGGCTGCCGAGGGCCGCATCTGACGGTCACCGCAGAAGTTGATGTAGTCATTCGCCGTGTACTGCGATCCGCGGTCTGCGTGGCAGATCACACCGGCGACGGCCTTGTCACCACCCCGGGCGGCGACGGCCATGGACAAGGCGTCGAGCACCCGGCTGGTGCGCATGTGGTCGGCCATCGAGTAGCCCAACAGGCGTCGGGAGCCGAGGTCGAGGACCGAGGCCAGGTACAGCCAGCCCTCACCGGTCGGGATGTAGGTGATGTCTTGAACCCAGGCCACATCCGGCGCTCCCGGGTCGAAGCGG
This sequence comes from uncultured Acidimicrobiaceae bacterium, assembly GCA_964498565.1. Lineage (GTDB taxonomy): Bacteria > Actinomycetota > Acidimicrobiia > Acidimicrobiales > Salinilacustritrichaceae > Salinilacustrithrix. The sequence continues at coordinate 751 of CAZCJT010000174.1, read as the reverse complement.
CGGCCGACCAGGTCCGGGATCGTGTAGCCGTCCGGGCCCGGGAACGTGGTCCGGCATGTCCGACGCCGGTGACGGCCGGCCATGCCGTGGGTGCGAATCAACCGTGCCACACGCTTCTTGTTGATCTGGAGCCCGGTCTTGCGGAGCTCTTTGTACATGCGCGGCACCCCGTAGTTCCCGTCGGCGTCGTCGAAGATCCCACGCATCAACACGACGAGGTCGGCCTCGGCGACCTGACGCTCGGTCGGCCCGGTCGCGTCTCGTTCGCACCGGTCGTAGTAGCCAGACGTGGACACGCCCACGGCTTCGCACGCTTCACCGGGAACCCGGCCGCCTTCTGGTCATCGACACACGCGTAGCGAGTCACGGTGTCGACGTCTCCTTCACCCAGAAAGCCAAGGATCGTTTGAGCAGATCTCGTTCCATCCGCAGCTGGGCGATCTCGGCTCGCATCTCGAGGTACTCGGCGCGCTCGTCAATGGTCAGGCCGTCGCGTTCACCACGCTCGATGCGTTCGAGACCGACCCAGTTCCCGAGCGTGCCCGGGTTCACGCCGACCGCGCGGCCGACCTCGGCGATCGGACGTTCCTCGTCGAGGACCATCGCGACCGCGTCACGACGGAACTCTGGCGGATACTTCGACGGCCTACCGGCCCGCCGCTTCTTCGTGCTGGACATGGACTTCCTCCTATATGAGGCTCTCCTGACGTGGATGTGGGTCACGCGGCGGCCTGAGCGGGGGGTCGTTGGT
>CAZCJT010000173.1:0-5977 GCA_964498565.1 uncultured Acidimicrobiaceae bacterium | reverse complement strand
CGTCGTCGTGCCCCGCCCCGTCGACGCCGCCGTGGGCGACCTGCCGGCGGACCTCGACCTCGCCCTCGCCGACCCGCCCTACGCCTTCGACGCCTGGTCGGACCTGCTGGAGCGCCTCCTCCCGCGGCTGGCGCCGGAGGCCGTGGTGGTCGTCGAGTCCGACCGCTCCGTGACCCTTCCGGACGGGTGGGAAAAGGTGAGGGAACGGACCTACGGCGGTACGGTTGTGCTGTTCGCCCGGCCGGAGCCTCCCGCTCGTGGCGCCCCCGACCCGACAGGAGCACATGCGTGAGGACGGTCCTCTATCCCGGGACGTTCGATCCGATCCACAACGGTCACCTCGAGATCATCGAGACCGCCTCACGGCTGTTCGACAAGGTCACCGTCGCTGCCATGCGCAACCCGCAGAAGGGTGAGCCGCTGTTCTCCTTCGAGGACCGCAAGGCCATGATCGAGGAGAGCACGTCGCACCTGGGCAACGTCGAGGTCGTGCAGTTCGCCAGCCTGGTCGTCGACCTCGCCCGTGAGGTCGGTGCCGACGTGATCGTCAAGGGCCTGCGGGCCGTCTCCGACTTCGAGTCCGAGATGCACCAGGCCCACATGAACCGCAAGATCTCCGGGGTGGAGACGCTGTTCATCCCCTCGGCCACCGAGCACTCCTTCGTCGCCTCCAAGCTGCTGCGCGAGATCGCCCGGTTCGGCGGCAACGTCGACGACATGGTCCCCGACGCCGTCAAGAAGCGGCTGGCGGAGAAGTTCTGATGACCGACCGCCCCGGCCAGTCCCCCTACGAGGCGCCCCAGGTCGAGTCGGTGCTCCGCGAGCTGCGCGACCTCATCGAGCAGGCCCGACCGATGCCGCTGTCGACGTCGGTGATGATCAACCAGGCCGAGGTCCTCGACCTGCTCAACGAGGCCAACGAGCGCCTCCCCGAGGAGCTCCGCTCGGCCAAGTGGCTGCTCAAGCAGCGCGAGGAGTTCCTGGCCCGCACCCGGCGCGAGGCCGACGAGATCGTGGAGGCCGCACGTCAGCGGGCCGACCAGATGGTGCGCCAGACCGAGGTGGTCAAGGCCGCCGAGGCACGGGCCCGGGCCGCGGTCGACGCCGCCGACGCCGAGTCCCGCCGCCTCAAGCTCGAGGCCGAGGACTTCTGCGACCAGCGCCTCGCCAGCTTCGAGATCGTGCTCGAGCGCACCATGAAGGTGGTCAGCGCCGGCCGGGCCAAGCTCCAGGGCAGCCAGGCCGCCCAGGACGAGCGCGACCTCGGTGACGCCCCCGAGGGCGGCCACGTGCAGTCCGCCGAGGACGACGCGGCCGCCCACGAGCGACGGGCCCGACGCCGGTTGGAGGCGGTCCCCGACTCCGGTTCGGGGTTCTTCGACCAGGACGACCGCTAGGTGGGCAAGCCCCTCGTCGTCCGCGTCGGCGACCTGCTCCGCGAGCCGGGCAGCAGCCGCGCCATCGACATCGAGCTCGAGGCCGAGCGCCTCGAGACGTCGGCGGCCAGCACCATCCCCGGCACGCCGCTCACCGTCACCGGCACCCTGCTGGCGATGGCCAACGGGGTCGAGGTGATCGGCACCATCGGCTTCGACTGGTACGGCGCGTGCCGACGTTGCCTCGACGACGTCACCGGCCACACCGACGTGGCCCTGCGCGAGATCGCCCAGCGAGCGCCGATCGACGACGAGATCTACCCCATCGACGACGACCTGCTCGACCTGCGACCCATGGTCGAGGAGCTGGTGCTGGCCAGCATGCCGCTCGCACCGCTGTGCGCCGAGGACTGCTCCGGCCCCGACCCCGACCGGTTTCCCACCACCACCGAGGACGAGGTCGCCGCCGCCGCAGCGGCCGAGGAGCCGCCGGCCGACCCCCGCTGGGCGGCCCTGTCGGAGTTGAGGTTCGACGAGGACCGCCCCTAGGGTGTCTCCTTCGCGTCCGCCCGGTCGGCAACCGACTGGCCCGGCCGCATCCATCGCCCTCCCGGCACCCGCATCTGAGGTTGAACTGCCATGGCCGTCCCCAAGAAGAAGACCTCCAAGGCGAAGGGGCGCAGCCGTCGCGCCGCGAACTGGCGCCTCAGCCGCCCGTCGCGCAGCCTCTGCCCCCGTTGCGGCGTGGTGAAGGTCCCCCACATCGTCTGCCCCAACTGCGGGTGGTACCACGGCCGCCAAGCCGTGGACGTGGACTGAAACCCTTCGCTCCGCTCGGGTTTCTCGAAGTTGCTCGGCAGGGCCTCACGACTTCAGGACTCAGATGCTTCCGATAGCCATCGACGCCAACGGCGGCGACAAGTCCCCGGCTGACATCGTCGAGGGGGCCCGCCAGGCGCGGGACCAGCTCGGCGTCGACATCCTCCTGGTCGGCACCCCCGACGTCGCCGACATCGCCGGCGACCTCCCCTTGCTCGCCGCATCCGAGGTCATCGCCATGGACGCCGACCCCGGCGCCAGCGTGCGACGGATGAAGGACTCCACCCTCGTGCGCGCCGCCGAGGCGGTGCGCGACGGCAAGGCCTCGGCCATGGTCTCGGCCGGCAACACCGGGGCCACCATGGCCTCGGCGCTGCTGCGCATGGGCCGCCTGAAGGGGGTCAAGCGGCCTGCCATCGCCACGCCGCTGCCCGTCCCGTCCGGCGGGCACACCGTGCTGCTCGACGCCGGCGCCAACGCCGAGTGCCAGGCCGACTGGCTGGTGCAGTTCGCCCAGATGGGCGCGGCGTACGCCCGGGCCCGCTACGACGTGGACCGCCCCCGGGTGGGCCTGCTCTCCATCGGCGAGGAGCCCGGCAAGGGCGATGCGCTGCGCAAGGAGACCTACGAACTGCTCGTCGCCGACGGTGTGCTCGATGCCGCCGGGGGCACCTTCATCGGCAACGTCGAAGGGCGCGACATCCTCACCGACGCCGTCGACGTCGTCGTCACCGACGGCTTCACCGGCAACGTGGCGCTCAAGACGCTCGAAGGCGGGATGAAGGGCCTCGTCAACCGGCTGCTCGACGCCTTCGGCGCCACCGACGAGACCCGGGCCGCGGCCGAGGTGCTCATGCCCGAGCTGCTCCCGCTGTACGCCACGCTGGACCCGGAGAACACCGGCGGGGCGATGCTGCTCGGCGTCGACGGCGTCTGCATCATCAGCCACGGCTCGTCAGGCCCCACGGCCGTGGTCAACGCGGTCCGCGTGGCCCGCGACATGGTCGCCGGTGCGGTCACCAGCCACCTCGCCGCCGCCGTCGCCTGATCCGGGCCCATACCTGCTGACCTGGGCTTTCAGGCGCGATCGGGCGCTTTTCCGGCACTTCCGGCTATGGTGGCCGATCGCCAGACGAGCATCCGAACCCAGGAGGGGCACCCGTTGCCCGCAGAGACCCACGTGGAGGGCGACAAGATGGATCGCAACGAGGTCCTGACCCTCATCCGAGATCGGCTCGCCGACATCCTCGAGATCGAGCCGGACACGATCAAGGAGGGTGACAGCTTCGTCGACGACCTCGACGCCGACTCCCTCGCCCTCATCGAGCTGGTCGAGGGACTCGAGGAGGAGATCGGTGAGCGCACCGTCGGCTTCCGGATCGAGGACGAGGACCTCGAGGATCTGAAGACCGTGCGCGACGCCGTCGACTACGTCGTCGCGCGCCTCTGATCGCCCGGTCCGGACAGGTGGCGACTGCGCCCGGCGGCACGCACCGCCCGACGCTGCTCGGCCGCGACCGCCTCGTCGCCGCGCTCGGCTACGAGCCCACCGACGACGCCCTCCTCGCGCAGGCCTTCGCCCACCGCTCCTGGTGCGCCGAGCACGCCGAGTACCACAGCAACGAGCGCCTGGAGTTCCTCGGCGACTCGGTGCTCGGCTTCCTCGTCGCCGACCACGTGTACCGGGCCGACCCCGGCCTCGACGAGGGCGCGCTGACCGACGTGCGCAAGGCCGTGGTCAACTCGGTGTGCCTCGCCGAGGTCGCCATCGAGCTCGACCTCGGCCAGCACCTGCGCCTGGGCAAGGGCGAGGAGCAGTCCGGCGGCCGGGAGAAGCCGTCGATCCTGGCCGACGCCATGGAGGCCGTCCTCGGCGCCGTGTACCTCGACGGTGGCCTCGACGCCGCTCGTCGCCTCGTGCTCGACCTGCTGGGCGAGCGGATCCAGGCCGTCGTCGATGCCGGCGGGGGCGACCAGGACCACAAGAGCCGCCTGCAGGAGCGGCTGGCGACCTTCACCACCGCCACGGCCTCGTATGCGTTCGACGCCACCGGTCCCGATCACGCTCGCCACTTCACCGTCACGGTCACCGCCGACGGCCACGAGCTGGGCGTCGGCACGGGCCGATCCAAGAAGCAAGCCGAGCAGCAGGCGGCCCGTGCCGCCCTCGCGCTGCTCGACGACGGTGCCGGTCTCGCCGGCGCCACCGATGCCCTGGGAGGGCCCACAGATGGCTGAACTGCCTGAGGTCGAGACGCTGCGCCGCCAGCTCGAGCGCGACGTGGTCGGGCGCAAGGTGAAGACCGTCGAGGTGCACGACACCAAGGTCATCCCTCGTCACAGCACGAAGAAGCAGTTCGCCGGGATGCTCGAGGGGGCCAAGCTCAAGTCCCTCATCCGCCGGGGGACGTTCCTGATCTTCACCCTCGACACCGGCGACCGGCTCATCATCCGGCCCGGTGTCGGCGGCCAGCTGCGCAAGAGTGCGGCCAAGGACCCCCTCGACGACGGCACGGGCGTGGTGATCACCTTCACCCAGGGCGGCCAGCTCCGCTACATCGACCCTCGTCGCACGGGTGAGCTGTGGATCCTCACCCCCGAAGAGGTGGCCGCCGGCGTCGACGAGATCGAGCTGCTCGGCTACGACGTGGTCGACCAGCCCGTGCCGTGGGCCGACTTCGCCAAGGCGGTGCTCCAGCGCTCGGTCAAGCTCAAGACCCTGCTCACCGACGAGGACCTCCTGACCGGCATCGGCAACGTCTACTCCGACGAGATCCTCTACGACGCCGGCCTGCGCTACGACCGGCTGAGCGACTCGCTCTCGGTGCAGGAGGTCCGTCGCCTCTACCGCAGCGTCGTCGAGATCCTCCACGATGCCATCAAGCACGGCGGCACCACGATCACCGAGGACGGCTGGCACGACCTGCACGGCGGGGTGGGGGGCTACACCGACCACCACCAGGTGCATGCTCGCGACGGCGAGCCCTGCCGCCGGTGCCGGGACGTCATCTCCAAGGCGAAGTTCGGCGGCAAGAACACCTGGTTCTGCGAGCAGTGCCAGACCTGACCTCGTAGGGTCCGCTCGGCAGGATTCGGCTGCCTCGGGCCCGAACTATGGAGACGGTGGACACCACGAGGGCGCGGATCGAGCGCACGCCGGCGCTGGACGGGCTCCGCGGGGTGGGCGTGGTGGCCGTGCTCTGGTACCACCACGACGCCAGCGCCATCCCGGGTGGATGGCTCGCGGTGTCGCTCTTCTTCACGCTCTCGGGTTTCCTCATCGCCGACCTGCTCCTCGCCGAGCATGCCGGCACCGGTCGGATCGACCTCGGTGCGTTCTGGGTGCGCCGGGTCCGCCGCCTCGTGCCGGCTGCGGTGCTCGGCCTGGTCGGGGCCGGCCTCGTGCTGTGGGCACGGGGCGGGGCCACCGCCACGTCGGTGGCCGACATCCGGGCCGCCGCCCTCCAGGTGGCGAACTGGCGCTTCATCGCCGCCGACGCGCCCTACGCCGGGGTGGAGGGGTCGACGTCGCCGGTGCAGCACTTCTGGTCCCTCGCGATCGAGGAGCAGTTCTACCTGGCGCTCCCCCTGGTGGTGGCCGTCACGCTCGGCCGGGGCCGGCTCGGTCACCGCCTGCTCGCGCTGGCGGTGGCCGCCACCGTGCTCGGCTCCCTCGCCAGCCAGCTGGTCCTCCAGGACCTGGATCGCACGTACTTCGGCACCGACGCCCGGGCCGCCGAGCTGGCCGTGGGGGTGGCGCTCGCCCTGGCGCTGCCGTCGGT
>CAZCJT010000172.1:0-5982 GCA_964498565.1 uncultured Acidimicrobiaceae bacterium | reverse complement strand
CGAGGTCGTCGGCCACCGCCGGCAGCGCGCCCGTCCAGGGGTCGTGGAAGACCAGGCCCTCGTCCGGTCCCCAACTCAGCTCGTCGGGCGCCCCGGAACGTGCCCGGTAGCCGTAGCGGTCCCAGCGCAGGAGCAGGCCGGCGCTGGCGCCGACCTCGAGCTGGCGGAGCGGCAGCCCGCTCCGGCGGGCGACGGCGTGGAAGCCGCCGAACAGCGACGTCGCCCGGCCGACCTCGTTGGTCTGGACGCCCAGGTCCATGGCGCCGGCGATGCGGTCGCGGTGCGCCTCGACGGTGGCCAGGAACGCCGGCACGGGGTCACCGTCGTCGGAGCCGCCGGCGGAGGGGTAGTGCTCGGCGAGCGCGGGTGCCTCGCCCGTCAGCACCAGCTCGTGCACGGCGGCGAGGAACCGGAGCGGGATGGCGTCGGCCATGGCGTTGCCCGCCCACGGGGCCAGCACGCCGGCGCACACGCCACCGGTGCCGACGTCGTCGACCATGGCGTCGATGATCCGGGCGTAGAGCGCGGAACCGGCCCGCTCGCACGCCGCCCGCTGGAGGGCGAGGACGCCGGTGAGGGGCAGGTCGCGCCGTCGCTCGACCACGGGCCGGCCGCTCAGGAGCGGCGCACGGGGCACACGAGCACGGAGCCCTCCATGCCCTTGAACGTGCGACGGCGGGCCCGCCCGAACGCGACGGTGGGGGGCGGGGTGCCGATGGCCGAGCGCACGTCGACCGTAGCCAGGATCTCCCCGCCCTTGGCCGAGTCGGCCACCCGGGCCGCCAGGTTCACGTCGTGGCCGATGACGTCGTCGCCGAGGAGCTCGACCTGGCCGTGATGGAGCCCGACCCGGAGGCGCAGCCCGGTGTCGTTGGTCTCACCGATCTCCAGGGCGGCGAGGACGGCGGCCTCCGCAGCCCCGAACGTGATGAGCAGGCCGTCACCCAGCTTCTTGACGATGCGCCCACCGCGGCTGCGGATGACCGGGCCGACCGTGCGGTGGTGGTGCTCGAGCAGGTGGCGGGCCGCCCGGTCGCCCTCGCGAGCCGTGAAGGAGGTGAAGCCCTCGAGGTCGGTGAAGGCGATGGTGGCCGTCTGGCGGGCGTCGCCGGTGCGGGTGTCGTCGGCCTCGACGGTGAGCAGCTGGATGGCGTTCAGTCCGATGGTGGCGATGAGCGACGGTTCCTGCTCGATCGAGCGCTCGAGGAACCGCTGGACCACGTCGAGGGAGGTGGCGGTCCGGATCGGCCGCTCGGTGGGCTGCTCCAACCACGCCCGGTCGATGAGGCCGACCTCGGCGGCGCCCCGGGCGAACTCGGGGCGGTCGTTCAGCAGGGCGGCGGCCTGCTGGGTGAGGCGCCGGCGGACAGAGTCGATGGCGCTCTCGCCGCGGGCGCGGACTCCTTCCAGCGACGGCATGGCCCGAATCTAGACGCAGCCGCTTCCGGGGTGACGTGGTCGATCCAGGATGGCCAGGGGTACCGTAGAGCCCTCTGAGGGCACCCTGACCGGGTTCGGCCGCCACCACCGGCCCCGGCTGCTGCCGCCCCATCCCGCCCCGCCCGGAGACCCACCTCATGCTGCTCGACCGGATCAACAGCCCCGCCGACCTGCGAGGTCTCGACCTCGACCAGCTCGATGCGCTCGCTGCGGAGATCCGGACCTTCATCGTCGATGCGGTCGATGCCGCCGGCAGCGGCCACCTCGGGTCCAACCTGGGCGCGGTGGAGCTGACGCTGGCCCTCCACCGGGTGTTCGAGTCGCCCAAGGACATCCTGCTGTGGGACACGGGGCACCAGGCCTACGTCCACAAGCTCGTCACCGGCCGCCGGGACCTGTTCCCCACGCTGCGCGAGGAGGGTGGCCTCTCCGGCTACCCGAGCCGCCGGGAGTCGCCCCACGACTGGGTCGAGAACAGCCACGCCTCCACCATCGTCAGCTACGCCCACGGCCTGGCCACGGCGATGTCCCGCAACGAGATCACCGACCGTCGCATCGTGGCCGTCATCGGCGACGGCTCCCTCACGGGCGGCATGGCCTACGAGGGCCTCAACAACCTCGGCCACGCCGGCTCCCGGGCCATCATCATCCTCAACGACAACGGCCGCTCCTACGCCCCCACGGTGAGCCGCCTGGGCGACAGCCTCGCCCGCCTCCGCCTCGACCCCCGCTACGTCCGGAACCGGGCCCGGTTCGAGAAGCTGCTGCGCTCGGCGCCGCTGGTCGGCGGGCACCTCGAGCGCGGGTTCGAGGCCACCATGGCGGGCGTCCGGGACTACTTCGAGCCGCCCGCGTTCTTCGAGGACCTGGGCATCCGCTACACGGGCCCCTTCGACGGCCACGACATCGCCGGCCTGGAGTCCGCGCTCCACGACGCGGCCGAGTACGACGGGCCCATCGTCGTCCACGTGCTGACCCAGAAGGGTCGGGGCTACGCGCCGGCGGAGAACGACCCGATCAAGAACATGCACGACATGGGCTCGGTGCAGCCGGGGACCTGTGCGGCAGCCTTCGCCGAGGCCCTCATCAAGGAGGCCGAGGTCCGGCCCGAGGTGGTCGCCCTCACCGCCGCCATGCCCGACTCCACCGGCCTGCTGCCCTTCGCCGAGCGCTTCCCGGACCGCCTCATCGACGTCGGCATCGCCGAGCAGCACGCCGTCACCTCGGCCGCCGGCATGGCCATGGGCGGCCTCCGGCCGGTGTTCGCCGTCTACTCCACCTTCCTGTCCCGGGCGTTCGACCAGGTGAACCTCGACGTCGGGCTGCACGACCAACCCGTGGTGTTCTGCCTGGACCGCGCCGGCATCACCGGCACCGACGGCCCCAGCCACCACGGCGTGCTCGACCTGGTGCTGTTCACCAAGATCCCGAACATGACCGTGCTCGCGCCCTCGAGCTACCAGGAGGTCGGCGTGATGCTGCACGACGCCCTCGACATCACCGACGGCCCCGTGCTCATCCGATGGCCCAAGTCGGCGCCGCAGGTCGGCCCCGACGAGGTCGGTTCCGGGCTCGAGGGCCGGAAGGTGCGCCAGGGCCGCGACGTCTGCATCCTGGCCGTGGGCACGATGCTCGGGCCCGCCACCGAGGCCGCCGACGCGCTGGCCCGGGAGGGCGTGGAGGCCACGGTCTGGGACGTCCGGTGCGTGAAGCCCGCCGACCGGGACATGCTCGTGGACGCCGCCAGCCACCCCACCGTGGTCACCGTCGAGGACGGCTACCGCCACGGCGGTGCAGGTTCCCTGCTGGCCGCCGGCATCCGGGAGTGCTGCGAGGAGCAGCTGGTGCCCCGCATCGAGATCCTCGGCGTCCCCACCCAGTACATCGACCACGCCAAGGTCGAATCGATCATGGCCCGCCTCGGCCTCGACGCCGACGGCATCCGCAGCTCGGTCCACCGGGCGGTCCGGGCACCCAGCCCGCTGTAGCTCCGGGGCCGGCGCGTGCCCTCGGCGCCTCCGCCGCGGTCGGGCAACGGCATCGGTCCGGGATCATGCCGCCGACGCGACGAGGCCCGGACCGTGGTCCGGGCCTCTCCCCCTGGTCGCCCCCACTTGGAAGGTGACAACCAACACAGCATTCCAGCCGAGCGCGCACAATGCAAGGAGAAGTGTCCGCTTCACCCGGTCCAGCCCACGATCCGCCCAGTTACGGCCGGTTACACCACTGCTGGGGGCCGCCAAGCGACCGCCGGGGGTCGGACGGCCGGGACGATCAGCTGTAGTACGGGTTCTCGCCGGCGTCGTGGTCGGTGACGTCGATGACCTCGGTGATCTCCGGGATCGCCGCCGTGATCGATGCGGCGATGCCTTCGCGGAGGGTCATGGCGGACACGGCGCAGCCCTGGCAGCCGCCGCCCATCAGGACGTACACCTTGTCGCCGTCGACGCCCTTCAGCTCGGCGAAGCCGCCGTGGGCGGCCAGGCCCGGGTTCACCTGCTGGTCGATGAGCTGCTGGACCTTCTCGGCGGTGGTGCCGGTGAGGTCGAGGTCGACGCCGGCGAGGGGATCGGGACGGTTCGGGTTCCGGAGCACGAGGCCGCCCTGGCCGTCGGTCCCCGGCAGGTCGAGCGTGGCCCCCTGCAGGGAGTCCATGGAGTCGGCCGGCACCATGACGGCCAGCTCGCCCTGCTGGTACACGATGTCGGTCTCGGTGGCCTCGGCGACCGGCTCGAAGGTGAGGTCGTAGGTGTACTCCGGGCCCCGGATGCCGGTGACCGCGATGCGCAGGGCCAGGCCGGCCGGGTCGTCCTCGGACTCGCGCAGCTCGAGGATCTTGGCGATCGCGGTCTCGGTGACGGTGAGGATCACCTCGTCGCCGGCGACGGGCGCGTCTTCCGCGGTGGTCTCGGGTGCCTCGGACTCGGTCGTGGCCATGGGTCCACGCTACCGACCTTCCATCCCGAGACCATGAGCCGGCGGCATCTGGGCGTGTGGCGTTGCGCGGGCGCGACGCGACGTGCCCGGAGGGGTCAGGGTCGGGCGGTCCGGCTCAGAGGAGGCTGGGGTTGACCTCTTCGGCCTCCTCGGCCAGCGCCAGCCAGCGCTCCTCGGCCGCGTCCATGGCCGCTCGGGCGTCGGCCAGCTGCTTGCCCAGGTCGGCCAACTTCCCGTGGTCGCCGATCGCTCCCTCGAGCTCCGCTTCGATGCGATCGACCTGGGCGGTGGTCCGGGTCAGCTCCCGCTCGGCGGCGTTGAGCTCCTTGCGCAAGGTCGACGGCGACGTGCTGCGTGCCACCTTGCGCACCGCAGCCGGTGCCCTCCTGGCTGGGGCCGGCCCCTTTGCCTCCGTCTTGCCCTTCACCCGGTTGGTTCGGCGTGACTCGAGGTAGGCGGCGAGGCCCCCGGGTCGGCGGGTCGCCTGGCCGCTGCCGTCGATCACCAGCACGTCGGCCACCGTCCGCTCGAGCAGGGCGCGGTCGTGGGACACGACGATGAGGGCGCCGGGCCACTCGTCGAGGAAGTCCTCGAGGAGGCGGAGGGTGTCGAGGTCGAGGTCGTTGGTCGGCTCGTCGAGCAGCAGCACGTTGGGCTGCTGGATCAGGACCAGGAGCAGCTGGAGCCGGCGGCGCTCGCCGCCCGAGAGCGTCCCGACGGGCGCCCACTGGGTGTCGCTGTCGAACCAGAACCGTTCCATCAGGGCGGTGTCCTGCCACGACACCTCCTTCTTGCCGCCGGTGACGAGGTCCCGGACCCGGACGGCGGGGTCGAGCTCGACGGCGTCCTGGCTGAACATCGCCAGCCGCACGGTGGGTCCGACGTCGAGGCGGCCGCGGTCGGGCGCCCGGGTCCCGGCCAGGATCCGCAGCAGGGTGGTCTTGCCCACGCCGTTGGGGCCGACGATGCCCAGCCGCTCCCGGGGGTCGAGGAGGAGATCGAGGCCGTCGAAGAGGGTGCGCCCCTCGATGTCGGCCCCGAGCCCGTGCGCCTCGATCACCTTGTCACCGAGGCGGGGGGTGCCCTGGTGGAGGGCCAGCGCCTGGTCACGGACGTCGGCGCCGCTGGGCCCACCCTCGACCAGCGCGGTGGCCGACTCGATGCGGGCCTTGGGCTTGGACGTGCGGGCGGGGGCGCCGCGCCGCAGCCAGGCCAGCTCGACCCGGGCCAGGTTCTTGCGCTTGGCCTCCGCCGTGGCCGCCCGGTCGATGCGGTCGGCCTTGGCCTCGAGGTAGGACGCGTAGCCACCCTCGTGCAGGAACGATCCGCCGCGGTCGAGCTCGAGCATCCGGTTGCAGACCCGGTCGAGCACGTGGCGGTCGTGGGTGACCATCAGCAGCCCGCCCCGGAAGGTGCTCAGCCACTCCTCGAGCCACGCGATGGCGTCGACGTCGAGGTGGTTCGTGGGCTCGTCGAGGATGAGAAGGTCGGCGTCGTCGGGCGGGCCACCGCCGGGCGGGCCGCACTCGAGCAGCGCGCGGGCCAGGCCGACGCGCTTGATCTGGCCGCCGGAGAGCTGGTCGGTGGGCCGGTCCTCCAGCCCGG
>CAZCJT010000171.1:0-5996 GCA_964498565.1 uncultured Acidimicrobiaceae bacterium | reverse complement strand
GGCCTCGCGCTCGTCGCGTTCGGCGGCGCCGGCGCCCTCCATGCCTGCTCGCTCGCGGAGGCGATGGGGATGCCCGTGGTCATCGTCCCGGCCCGTGCCGGTGTGCTCTCCGCCGTCGGCCTCCTCATGGCGCCGCCCCGGCGCGAGTTCGTCCGCAGCCGCATCGACCCCGGGGACCTCACCACGCTGGAGGGCGACCTCGACGCCGTGAGCCGCGACGCCCGGAGCAGGTTCCCGCCGTCGCAGCCAGGCCTGTCGTCCGCCGTGGTGATGACCTCCATGGACTGCCGCTACGTCGGCCAGTCCCACGAGCTCACGGTCGGTCACGTCGACGGCTTCCACATGGAGCACGAGATGCGCAACGGCTACGCCCGGCCCGACGCGCCGGTGGAGGTCGTTGCCGTGCGGGCGACGCTCACCGAGGAGCCGGCGCTGCAGCTCGAGGACCTGCCGGTGCCCGAGCACCGCGCCCGGTTCCAGCCCGTCGAGGGCCCACGCGTCATCGCCGAGCCGGACTGCACCATCTGGCTGGCCGAGGGCTGGCGAGCGTCGCTCGGCGCGGCCGGGGCGCTGCTCCTGGAGCGGACGTGACCCTCGACCCCGCGGCGCTGCAGGTCCTCATCTCCCGCCTCACCGGCGTGGCCGAGGAGATGGGCGCCGTGCTCCAGCGGGCCGCGTTCAGCCCCAACATCAAGGAGCGGGCCGACTGCTCCACAGCGCTGTTCGCCCCGTCCGGCGAGCTGCTGGTCCAGGCCGAGCACATCCCGGTCCACCTCGGCTCCATGCCGGCCAGCGTCGCCGCCGTGATCGGCTCGGTAGACGTGGGCCGGATGCGCCCGGGCGACCAGTTCGTGGTCAACGACCCCTTCGCCGGCGGAACGCATCTGAACGACATCACGGTGGTGGCCCCGTGCCTCGTGCCCGACGGCGACGGCCACCGCCTGGTCGGGTGGGCGGCGAACCGGGCCCACCACGCCGACGTGGGCGGCTCGGCGCCGGGGTCCATCCCCGCTGATGCCCGCGAGATCTTCGAGGAGGGTCTGCGGCTGCCCCCCATGCGCCTCACCGAGGAGGTGCGAGCCGTCCTGCTCGCCAACTCCCGCACGCCGGGGGAGCGAGCCGGCGACCTCGACGCCCAGGTCGGTGCCAACGTCCTCGGCGTCCGCCGTCTTGTCGATTCCGCGGAAGAGCCGATCGCTGAGGTGATCGCGTACGGCGAGCGCCGCATGCGCGCCGCGCTGGCTGCACTGCCCGACGGGACGTGGACCGCCGAGGACGTCATCGACTCCACCGGCTCCCACCCCGAGCAGCAGGTGCCGTCGATGATCCGGTTGCGCCTCACCGTCGCCGGCGACGAGATCGAGGTCGACTTCACCGGCACCGACCCGCAGTCGGCCGGCAACGTGAACGCCGTCGCTGCCGTGACCGAGTCGGCCGTCGGCTTCGCCATCCGCTCGGTCATCGCCCCGACGATCCCGGCCAACGGCGGGGCGATGCGCCCCGTGCGGATCCACCTGCCCCACGGCTCGATCGTCGCTGCCGAGCCGCCGGCCGCGGTGGGCGCCGGCAACGTGGAGGTCTCCCAGCGGGTGGCTGACGTCGTCCTCGCCGCCCTCGCCGAGTCCGATCCCGCTCGGGTCGCGGCCGGCAACCAGGGAACGATGAACAACCTCCTGATCGGCGGCCGAGGGTGGGTGTACTACGAGACCGTCGGGGGCGGACAGGGCGGACGAATGGCGGGGGGCACGCCGTCGCCCGGGCAGTCCGGGATCCAGACGGGGATGACCAACACCAAGAACACCCCGATCGAGGCACTCGAGCGTGCGTTCCCCCTGCGCGTGCTGCGCTACCGGCTCCGGCGGGGGAGCGGCGGCGCCGGGCTGGCGCCCGGCGGCGAGGGGATCGAGCGCGATCTCCAGGTGCTCGAAGACGTGACGGTGTCGCTCATCACCGAGCGGCGGGTGTCCCGGCCGAGGGGCCTGGCCGGCGGTGAAGATGGTGCGTCCGGTGAGAACTGGCTGCTCCCACAGGGCGTCGAAGGACGAGCGGAGCGCCTGCCCGACAAGTGCACGATCAGGTTGAAGGCCGGCGACGTTCTCAGGATGCTGACGCCGGGCGGGGGTGGCTGGGGGCTCCCGCAGCGCGGGGGCCGTGAGGCACCAGAAGCCGGAAACACGGACTGCTTGTCGCCGGGCCGGTCGTCCGTTCGGTCCCGGGCCCCGGCCAACGATCGGACCAACCGCCGGTAGGTCGGATGCGCCACCTTGTTGCGGCTTCGTCGGCACCCGCGGGCGAGCGCACCGCGTTTCAGGGGACGTCGAAGGGGGGCGTGCTCACGCCGTGCAGCGCGGCCGTGTGGGCCGGAGATGCTGAGTCGAGCTCGATGACGGCAACGCCGGCGCGGCCGTCGTCGACCTCGATGGAGACCTCGATGCCGCCGGCTGGCTTGGCGACCTCGCTGTCCCAACTGATCGTTCCTCGCCACCAGCGCGGGCCTTCGGTGGTCTCGCCGCCGACGCTGTAGCGGTTCCTCCCCCCAACCAGTTCCGCGTGGGCGTGTTCGATCACCCGGTCCGGCAGGATCACCGTCACTTCGCCGTCGAAGTGCACGACGGAGTTCCTCCCGGTGGTGGCGTCGCCGTGGCTCTGCATCGTCATGACTGCTCCTGTGGATGGGGGAGCCCTGGAACGCGCTCCCGATCTCTCTCCTGAGGCCGTGGTGGTCAGGCGCGGGTCACCACCACCTTCAGGGCTCCGGTGTCACCGGCGCGGGTGAACACGTCGTAGGCCTCCATGAACTGGTCCATCGTGAAGTGGTGGGTCACGAACCGGCTGGAGTCGACCTGGTGGCTGGTCACCAGCTTGAGCAGCGTCGGCGTCGAGAACGTGTCGACGAGGCCGGTGGTGATGGTGACGTTCTTGCTCCACAGCTCCTCGAGGTGGAGCGCCGCGGGCTGGCCGTGGACGCCCACGTTGGCCACGTGGCCGCCGGGGCGGACCAGCGCGGTAGCCAGCTCGAAGGTGGCCGGCACGCCCACCGCTTCGACGGCAACGTCAGCGCCGAGGCCGTCGGTGAGGCTGCGCACCGCCTCGAGCGGGTCCTCGCGGTCGTTGTTGACGACGACGTCGGCACCGAACTGCTTCGCCGCCTCCAGGCGGGTGTCGGCCTTGTCGATGGCGACGATGTGGGCGGGGCTGTAGAGCTTGGCGCCCATGATCGTGGCCAGGCCGATCGGGCCGGCGCCCACGATGGCGACCACGTCGCCGGGCGACACGCGGCCGTTGAGCACGCCGACCTCGTACCCGGTGGGGAGGATGTCGGCCAGCATGAGGAGCTCCTCGTCGCTGACGCCGTCGGGCGCCTTGTACGTCGAGGTGTCGGCGAAGGGCACGCGTACGTACTCGGCCTGGGTGCCGTCGATCAGGTGGCCGAGGATCCAGCCGCCGCCGCCGAGGCACTGCCCGTAGCGGCCCTCGCGGCAGAACCGGCACGCCCCGCAGGAGGTGACGCAGGAGACGAGCACCTTGTCGCCGACGGCCACGGTCTTGACGCCGGTGCCGACCTGCTCGACGGTGCCCACGGCTTCATGGCCGAGGATGCGGCCGTCGGTGACGGCGGGTACGTCGCCCTTGAGGATGTGCAGGTCCGTGCCGCAGATGGTGACGGCATCGACCCGGACGATGGCGTCGGTGTCATCCTGGATGGTGGGCTTGGGGACCTCCTCCCAGTCCTTGCTCCCGGGACCGTGGTACACGATGGCCCGCATGGCAACTTCCTTCCGTCGTCGGTGATCTCACCCCGAGCCTCCGCCGGCTGCGCCGGCGGGACCAGGGCCGAACGTCACGGGACGGCCGGGCTCCACCGCCCAACGGGTATCTGCAGATCACCTGGACACACCGGCATGGATCAGCTCGCCTCTACGGCGCGGCGGCAGCTGGGACCCAGCTGGTACGTTCCTCCCAGTGGAAGCCACCGTCGATGACGTCGGTCGGATCGTCGTCCCCAAGGCCCTGCGGGATCGCCTGCGGCTCACTCCTGGCACGAAGGTCGATGTCAGCGAATACGGCGACGGGCTGCACATCACACCGGTGAGCCGCACGGCTCGGCTCGAGGAGCGCGACGGGCGCCTGGTTGCCGTCTCGGAGACGCCGATCACCGATGACGACGTGCTGGCCCTGGTCGATGCCGGCCGGCGATGACCGAGCTGCTCGGCTGAGCAGCGTCCATGCACCACCGTTGTCCCGTCGGCCCCGTCGGCGTGGCCGACGTCGGCGGCTTCGTCGGTTCGCCCAATGCTCGGCAGGGTGCGATGGGCATCGAGTGACGATTGCGGGCGCCGAACTGCGCTGCCTAGGAACCGGGCGGTCGACCAGCTGCCGTCTTCGAACGGAACTCCTCGGAGTCCGAGAAGTAGATCATCACGAACCCGCGGAGCATCCCTTGCTCCATCTGATGGGTCCAGTAGGCGTAGCCGCCGTCGTCGGGATTCCGGCTGAGGACGTTCTGGTACACGAGGGTGAGGAACTGGCGGTTGTCGACGCTTCCGTAGCGCTGCTGGAACTCGGCCGAGCGGGCGAAGTCGTTGCTGATCTTGTCGAGGGGGTAGCCGTTCCGGTACACGCCCAACCAGTAGGCGTAGCCGTCTGGATCCGGCTCACGGAGGAAGTACGCGCGGTAGAGCCGGTACACCGTGCCGGAGGGTCCGTTGGGGTCGTAGCTCGCGGAGGTGGGCGGCGGCGCGGAGGTGTCGGCGTACCGCAACATCGGCGAGTACGTACCGATCTGGTCGGGCCAGACGTCGAGCACCTGGTCGTTGCAGTCGCACTCGTAGTACTCCTGGTCATAGGAGGCGACCGACACGCCGACGCTGGCCGTGTTGGCGAGGCATGAGCGGGGCACGGCCGTCACGACCTGGCTGTTTCCGTACTCGACGGAGACGCCGATGCCGCCACAGCCCACCGTGACACCGGTGTCCGATGTACCGCTCACCTTCTGGAAGTCGTACGTCCCGTCCCACAGCACGTTCAGACGGAAGTCCTCGACGCTGTCGCCGTTGACGTCGTACGCAGTCTGGAAGATCGACCACCACCCTTCCGTGAGCGCGGCCACCTTGGTCGCCACGGTCACGTGTGCCGCGCTCGCGTCGATCGAGACCGTGTGGATGTCGAGCTCGTCCCACTGGCCCTCGTGGTACTCGTCGTTGTCCCAGTCGTAGTAGGTGACGTCGTAGCGCGCATCCGGATAGCTGGCGCCCTCGGCTCCGGCCGGCAGCGCGCCCGCCACCGTGATGAGGGTGAGAGCGACAACGCCGATGCGCCACACTCGCACCGCCTGTGAACCCAGGGTCATGGCCGAATCCTCTTTCCGTCGTGTCCGTGCCACGCGAACCGGGCGCCGACGTGCCGCGACGGGTCAGCTGCGACCGCCACGGCGCGTCGGATCCGGTCCGAGTTTCCGGCCTCGCTTCTTCCGCCGACGCCCCACCGGGCGTCGCGGCAGACCGTACGCGTGCGCCAGGCGCACTGCACTGTCGAACCGACGAATGAGGCAGACGGCCCACGTCCGCGCGTCGGCGTCTGCGTAGAGCCCGCAGGCCCCGGAGGTCGCGCCGCTCCACGCCGGCGGTGCCGACCGCGACCAGCGTGGCGGCCAGGTCGGTCGCCCGAACGCCTCGTGGATGGCGTCCGAGTCGTGGAAGCCGTCGAGCGTCGAGGGTCCGTGGTCAGCGGGGGAGCAACGGCGCCAGGTGGCGGCGGATCGTGTCCTCGCAGCCGTCGTCGAGGTCCAGCGCGCTCTGCGGGGTCAGCACCAGCGAGATGGCGAGGCGCACGAGCAGCTCGGCCGTCTCCCGTGCCTGGCGATCGTCGGCCGTCGGATCGAGGTCATGGGCGGCCGCGGCCAGCTGGTCGCTGGCCGCAGCCAGGACCGGTCCGCCGTCGACCGTGAGCAGGCGCAGGAGCAGCGGCTCGTCCCGGATGCGCTCGGCGAGGCCGGT
>CAZCJT010000170.1:0-6012 GCA_964498565.1 uncultured Acidimicrobiaceae bacterium | reverse complement strand
GCCCGCCCCGGCCGTCGTGTGCCGCGCGCTCGCCGACGAGCAGGTCCGCCTCGAGCGGCGGGCGGGTTCCCTCCACCGGCACCGCCACCTGCACGATCGCTGGATGCGCCGCCAGCTCACCCCGTCGCCCCACGACGACCGCCCCCCGCTCCACGGCGACGCGTACTACCGGGTGCTCGACGGCGGTCAGGTGCCGCTGATCGGCTGGCCGATCGCCAAGGTCACGGCGCGCGGCGTGCGGACCTGCGACGGGCTCGAGCACCGCCTCGACGCCATCGTCGTGGCCCGTTGAACGAGACCGCACCTCCTGTTCAGGACGCTCGAAAGGATCCCCTGTGTCACCGAGTACTGCACCTGAGATCGACAAGGATGCGCTGAAGGCGAAGTACCGGCGCGAGCGTGACAAGCGGCTCCGCCCCGACGGGAATGCCCAGTACCAGCGGCTCAGCGGGCGGTTCGCCCACTATGCCGTGGACCCGTATCTGCCGGTCGAGGCGCGTGACCCGGTCACCGACGACGTCACGGTGGCGATCATCGGCGGGGGCTTCGCCGGGCTGCTGACCGGGGCTCGGCTCGCCGAGGCCGGTGTGACCGATGTGCGCATCGTCGACAAGGGTGGGGACTTCGGCGGGACGTGGTACTGGAACCGGTACCCAGGCGCGCAGTGCGACACGGCGTCGATGGTGTACATGCCGTTGCTCGAGGAGACCGGGCACATGCCGACGGAGAAGTACGCGCACGGCCCGGAGATCCTCGAGCACTGCCAGCGGATCGGCAAGCACTTCGGTCTCTACGACGGTGCCCTGTTCCACACCGAGGTCACCGCGCTCGAGTGGGATGAGGCTCGGGCCCGTTGGGTCGTGCGCACCGACCGGGGTGACGAGTTCACCGCCCGGTTCCTCTCGATGGGGACCGGGCCGCTGCACGTGCCCAAGCTCCCCGGCGTGCCGGGCATCGAGGACTTCGAGGGCCATGCGTTCCACACGAGCCGCTGGGACTACGCCTACACCGGTGGTGACCCCACGGGTGCACCGTTGACGGGTCTGGCTGACAAGCGGGTGGCGGTCATCGGTACGGGTGCCACCGCGGTGCAGTGCGTGCCTCGCCTGGCCCGCGATGCTGGCGAGCTGTTCGTGTTCCAGCGGACGCCGTCGTCGGTGGACGTGCGCGGCAACCATCCCATCGACCCGGACTGGTTCGCGGGCATCGCCACGCCCGGCTGGCAGCAGCGTTGGCTGGAGAACTTCACCCTGAACCAGACGGGGGGCATGGTCGACGAGGATCTGGTCATGGACGGCTGGACCGATCTGGCCCGGCGCATCCTGGGGCGGATCGCGTCGCTCGAGGGTCCGATCGACATGGCCCGGATCATGGAGGCGGTCGAGGACGCCGACTTCGAGAAGATGGAGCAGATCCGGGCTCGGTGCGACGAGGTGGTGCAGGACCCGGAGACGGCCGAGAGGTTGAAGGCCTGGTACCGCCAGCTGTGCAAGCGACCCTGCTTCCACGACGAGTACCTGCAGGCCTACAACAACCCGAACGTCCATCTGGTCGACACCGACGGGCAGGGCGTGGAGCGGATCACCCCCACCGGGGTGGTGGTCGCCGGGGTCGAGTACGCCGTCGACTGCATCGTCTTCGCCTCCGGCTTCGAGGTCGGTACGCCGTTCACCGAGCGGGCCGGGTACGACCCGGTCGGCCGGGGTGGTCGGCGCCTGTCGCAGTACTGGGCCGAGGGGATGCGGACCCTGCACGGCATGCACGTGCACGGCTTCCCGAACCTGTTCATCACCCAGCTCGGCCACGGCGCCAACCTCGTCTCCAACGTCCCCCACAACTTCACCGAGACATCGAAGGCCGTGGCCGCCGTGGTGGCCCATGCGGTGGAGGGCGGGCACGACGTCGTCGAGGTGACCGGGGCGGCCGAGGAGGCCTGGATGGAGCTCATCTCGGGCGCGTCGACGTCGGCGATGGGCTCGGCGCTCGGTTCGGCCGACTGCACGCCCGGCTACTACAACAACGAGGGCCAGCCCGGGGCCGGCTTCGCCAGCGAGATCGCCAAGGGTCATCCGGGCGGACCGATGGCGTTCTTCGAGCACCTGCGACGCTGGACCGCGGATGGGTTCGATGGGCTCGACTTCCGCTCCGGTCCCGCACAGCCGACCACGACCTCGAGCGGTGGTCGATGAACGCCCGCACCGCACTCGTGACCGGCGGGGCCAACGGGCCGCTGTGGGGTTCCACCCTGGTCGGGTCGTCCGGAGTCGACCTGCTCGCCGAGCTCCACCTCGAAGCTGCGGCGGCCGGCGCATGACGCTGCCCCAGCTCGCCGGTCGCACCGCCGTGGTCACCGGTGCCGCCAGCGGCATCGGCTTCGCCATGGCGGCGCGGTTCGCAGCCGACGGCGCCCGTGTCGTGCTGGCCGACGTGGAGGCCCCCGCTCTGGAGCAGGCGGCGGCCACGCTGCGCGAGCAGGGCGGTCAGGTCCACGCCGTCGTCACCGACGTCTCCGACGGCGACGCCGTCGACGCCCTGGCTGCCGAGGCGGTCGACATCTTCGGCCCCGTCCACCTGCTGTGCAACAACGCCGGTGTCGGCGCGGGCGGCCTCACCTGGGAGCTGACGACCCAGGACTGGGAGTGGGTGCTCGGCGTGAACTTGTGGGGCGTCATCCACGGCCTGCGCGCCTTCCTGCCGGGGATGCTCGCCCACGGTGAGCCGGCCCACGTCGTGAACACGGCGTCGCTGGCTGGACACGTCTCCGCACCGTTCATGGCGCCATACGGTGCGTCCAAGTTCGCGGTCGTGGCCATCAGCGAGGCGTTGTTCCACGAGCTCCAGATGACCGGCTCGTCGGTCGGCGTGTCCGTGCTGTGCCCGGGGTGGGTGAACACGAACATCCATGCCTCCGAGCGCAACCGGCCCGGCGCTCCCGGTCCCGACGCGGCGGCCGGCATGCCGGCGGAGATGCTGCGCCAGGTGCTGGCCGACGGCATGGCGCCGTCGGACGTGGCCGCGTTGGTGGCAGACGCAGTGAGCGATGGCACCTTCTACGTCTTCACCCATCCCGAGATGATGCCGGCCGTCAAGACTCGAGCCGATGGCATCCTGGAGGGCCGCAACCCCCGGTTGTCCATGAACCTGTGACGCACCCGGCACGTCGGGGCGTCTCGTGGTCCTCCTGCCGGTGTCGACGCGTCAAGGTGGAGGCAGCCCGTGCGTCGTGCCCGAGCCGCGGGACCGGGCGAACATGTCCAGGACCGCCCTGCACCGGTCGGCGTCGACGGGCTCGTCGAGACCCGGCACCTCCAGAGCAACCAAGGCGCAGCGGTCGCCGACCTCGATGCCCGTCGCCCGCGTGCCCTGCGGCAGCGGGGGGAAGGGGAGGGGGACCGGGACCCGTGGCGCAGCGATGCCCACCCCCAGCACCTCGCTGCGCTCCGGCGTGACGATCAGGCGCCGGTCCTGGATCGCGACGGTGGCTCGGACCTCGGCCAGACGGAGCCCTCCGAGGCCGGCGCGCAGCGCGACGCCGTCGGCACGGAGGCGGAGCCTGACCGGGAGCGCAGCGCGACGGGCCCAGGAGTCCAGCGCAGCCTGATCCGTCTGGGCACGGATCCGGATCAGGCCGGTCCGCAGCCGTGGTGGCCAGCCGGGCACCAACCGCACCTGCCGGGCGTCGACCGCGACCCGGGTCAACGCCAGACCGCCCACGTCGACGTCCTCGACGCTCACACGGAGACGGTCGATCCGGCCGAGTGCGGCCCCCTGGAAGGAGAGACCCACGCGCAGGCGGACCCGACGACCAGCGGCCGCCGATGTGGCGGAGTCGGAGATGGCGGCGAGCAAGCGGACGAGGTCACCGCCGGCTGCGGGAGCGACCGCCGGGGTCGACGTCCCGGTCATCCTGGCTCGGCGGCCAGACGGGCGTGCAGGTCGGGGAGGCGCTGCACCAACGGCATGAGCGCCGCCATCATGGTGGTCTCGGGCGCGACGGTGGCCAGGAACGACCGGAACGCGAAGACGTTGCGGACGAACAGCACGACCTCGACCGGCGGTCGTAGACGGTGCCGGAGCAACACCCCCACGGCGTCGGACAACGCGGCCGTGAGCCCGCCTTCGGTCGAGAGCATGGTCATCGGCGAGAGCGAAGGCGTGGTGGCGAGCTCGGCCACCAGGGCTGCCTCGTCAGCCCCCGGCGGCACGGCGCCGGCGTCTCGCATGGCCGCGACGGCACCAGCGTGGTCGCCGGAGAGCAGGGCGATGAGGAAGGCGAACGCGCTGTGGCGCATCCGGAGGTCGAAGCGCCCGACCGCCCCGGTGCCCACGACCGCCAGCCTCCGGTCGGGCAGGACGACGAGGTGCTCGGGCCGCAGGTCGGCGTGGAACACGCCAGCGGCGAGACCGGCCTCGAGCCCGGCGGCGAGCCACGACGCCACGGCCTCGTCGGGCGGCAGCATCTCGGCGGCCTGGTCGAAGGGACGGGCACCCGGCAGGTCCTCCTGGACGAGCGCTCGGCGCGTGACGAGTCCGGGCAGGGGGCGAGCCACGTGGATGCCCTCTGCGCCGATGTCCTCGAGCGCCAGGGCCAGCTCGACCGCGTTCAGGGCGGCCTGGCGCAGATCCGCTTCCTGGAGGGCCTGGCGTGCCGCGAGCTCGACGAACCCGAGCGGGTGGAGGTCGCGTGCGGCCGGGACCAGAGCCTCGATCGCGGCCACGATCGACGCGGTGATGCGGGCGTCGGCCCGAGCGGTGCGCCGGATGCCCGGCCGCCGGACCCAGATCGATACCGGCCGGTCGCCGTCGAGGACCGCCGCATGGAGCTGGGCCATGGGCGTCGCGGTCAACGGTCGGTCGCTCAGCTGGCCGACCCGGTCACCGAACTCGGCTCGGGCCAGCATCTCGGCGGTGGCGCCGCTGAACCGCCGCATGCGGACCGGGTGCTGCTGGAGCTCGTCGACGACGACCTGGGGGAGCAACCCCTCGCTGCTCGCGATGATCCTCGCCACCTCGGCCCCCGCCGGGCCCATGAGCGACAGCTGTCGGCGCAGGACCTCGGCGATCCCCTCCTTGGCCCAGGCGTCGGGATGGCGGATGGCGCGGAGGCCGGGCGAGGAGAGCTGCCCGGCCGCCCACTGCGCGTTCGCGACCTGGAGTGCCGCGAGGTAGCGGATCGACCGCAGCGGCGGCAGCAGCCCTGGGCGGGCGACGGCAGCGGCGTGCTGGGCCGGGTCGTTCCCGGCCAGGTCGTCGCACCAGTCACCGACGGCATCAGCCAGCCCCGGCTCCCCGGCGCACCACACCGACATCGCAGCCCGCACCGGCAACGACCTCATGCCGGGTGGTGCACCCGGGCACCGGTTCGTGCCCCGACCACCGTGGCGTAGGCGGCGAAGGCCAAGGTCTCGCCGGTCACCGTGCGCTGCTGGACGCCACGATCCAGCCGCACCTCGGTCCGGCGGCGCTCGAGACGCACGTCGATCGGTCGCCAGCCCTGGTCTCTCAGCTCATCCAGACGCTGGGAGTCCGGGTCCGCCCTCGCCACCCGCGGGCTGTCGAGGACGGCAGCGGTGATGCTGATCGGGACGGCCGCAACCGCACCAGCGAGCCGCAGGGCGCCGACGGACGGGCGGAGGAGCCGTCGCATGAGGGTCATCACGGGCACAGGGACCTCCTCGAGGCTCGCCGACCGCGAACGTCGAGCGAGCAGATCGGAACGCGCGACCTGGCGACCCCCCGCGCGACAACTGGCTGATGTTGTCGCAGTGTTGCACGAACGCCGTCGGGGACGCACCCTCGATCTTTCCCGTTCGTGCAGGAGATCCCCATCGGGACGGCGAAGCCAGCGCAACAGAGAACCAGATCGGTTTCAGCGTCGCAATCCGGGGGGAAGCGGTGGCTGCACAGACGAACGGTCCGCCCATTCGCTGGCCGCGCCGGGCGGTGGCCGTTGCCGCGGCAACGGTGCTGCTCGGGGCGGCGATCGTGCCTGCCGGCGCCCAGGCCCCGCCC
>CAZCJT010000169.1:0-6029 GCA_964498565.1 uncultured Acidimicrobiaceae bacterium | reverse complement strand
CGCGACGGCGTGCTCCGGGTACGTCGCCCCCACCACGGCGCCGACGTCGCTGAGCCCCGACCGGCCCACCCGCTCGGCACCCCAGGCGGCGACGCGCTCGGCCATGCGATCTGCCACCGTGCCGCCGTCGGTCAGCTCGAGGTCCTGGAGCTCGCCGCTGCCCGGGTTGGACGTCTTGACCAGGACGAAGACGCCGCCACCCGCCGCCAGCACCGGCTCGACGCCGTCGGAGCCGAGGTAGCCGTTCACGGTCAGCCAGTCGGCGCCGATGCCGGCGCACCGACCGCCGTCGAGGTCGGGCGCGCCACCGAAGGCCATGTGCCCGTAGTGCGCGGCGGTCGAGCCGATGTCGCCCCGCTTGGCGTCGAGGATCACCGGGATCCCTGCCTCGCCAGCGTGGCGCACCGTGTCCTCGAGCGCCCGCCAGCCGGCCACCCCGTAAGCCTCGTAGCACGCCGCCTGGGGCTTCACCGCCGCGCACCGGTCCCCGATCGCGTCGAGGATCCGCCGGTTCGCATCGATGAACGCCGCCGCCACGTCGTCCGCGGGCGAGCCCGCACCGCGGTGCGGGTCGATCAGCGCCGGCGGCAGGAGGTCGGGACGGGGATCGAGCCCCACGCAGGCGATCGACCCCGTCTGCGCGATCCGGTCGTCCAAGGCGTCAGCGGCGTGCACGGCCGGCGACGGTACCCACCCCGCCGCCGCCGGGACCGCCGAATGCTCCAGGAACGCCGACACGTGGCGCTCCTGGTGGTCGTGCGGCGTCACGCCTTCTCCGGCGGCGGCATCCCCTCGAGCTGGAGCTGGGTGCGATCGGCCTCCGTGGCGTACTCCACGGCCCGCGACGCCAGTGACCCGTGGACGACGAGCGACAGGCAGATCACGAAGATCGTGATGGCCCAGAGGCTCTCGATCTCGGCGAAGTCCTCGAGCGCCCCGGCGTGGGCCAGGTAGTAGACGGAGCCCACGCCCCGGATGCCGAAGGCGGCGGTGACGAACCGTTGACGCTGGTCGAGGCCGGTCCCGAGCAGGCTCACGTAGCCGGTGATCGGCCGGATCAAGGCCACGATGACGATGCCGACGAGGATCTCCGGCCACCCGAGCGGGGACAGGGCGCCGCTGGCGATGGCCCCGCCGACGAGGATCAGGACCAGGGCGCTGCCGAGGTTCTCGACCGCCTCGGCGGCCGCGTGCAGGGCCTCGTGGTGCTCGTGGTCGGGCTCCCGATGGCGCAGCGTGACGGCGGCCACGAACACCGAGAGGAAGCCGTAGCCGTGGAGCAGCTCGGCGACCCCGTAGACCGCCAGGGTCGCACCGACGACGGCGATGGCTTCGCTGCGGTTCCCGAGCCAGGCGCAGTCGAAGCGGGTGAAGATGAGCCAGGCGAAGACCCGGCCGCACACCCATCCGGCGGCGAGGCCGACGGCGAGCTTCACGAACACATCGTCGACGAGCCACCCGCCGAACCAGGCCCCACCGGCCAGCATGGCGACGGCGGCGTTCACGAACGGGAAGGCCAGGGCGTCGTTGAGCCCGGCCTCGGCTGTCAGCGCGATCGGGACCTCGCCGACGTCACCTTCGTTGGGGCCGGCGACCTGGACGTCGGAGGCGAGCACGGGGTCGGTGGGGGCCAGGACGGCGCCGAGCAGGAGCGCCGCGGCCGGAGCCAGGCCGACGGCTGCCCACCCGAGGAACGCGGTGGCAGCGATGGTGAGCGGCATGCAGATGGCCAGCAGCCGCCAGGTCGGGGCCCAGGACCGCCAGCTCGGCGCCCGGTCGATCATGAGCCCGGCACCGGTGAGCGAGACGATCACCACGAGCTCGCTGAGGCGTTCGGCGGTGACCGCGTCACGCGTCGGGTCGATGTCGGGCAGCGTCGGCACGAGGCCGAACAGGACGAAGCCGGCGAGCACCTGGATCGCCGGCAACGACACCGCCCTGCGGTGCAGGTGCCGGGGCAGCGTCACCGCGCCGATGACGCAGATGCCCAGCACGAGCAGGAAGATGTCGTAGCTCACCCGGCCGTCGATACCCATCGAGGGCGGCCTTCGGTCCCCCCGGATCGCCGCCGGCTGCGGCGGCTCCCGTGCCAGGACCCCTCATCAGGTGTGGGCTCCAGCGATGGAGCGGGTGACGGGAATCGAACCCGCGTTCTCAGCTTGGGAAGCTGACGTTCTGCCATTGAACTACACCCGCAGGACGAAGCCGCGGCCTCGTCTGAGGCCGCCACTCTAGGCAGTGAGCGCGCCGAGGTCACCTCCGGTCGGTACGCTTCGGGCGCTCCGGGCATCCCCGACGAACCAGCCCGGCTGCCGTACCGTGATCGACGTGGAACCGAGGCATGAGGGCACCATGACGGAGCGTGTCGAGCGCGTCGGGCGAGGCGACGTGGAGATCGATCTCGCGGCCGACGCCGCCATCCGGGCGGCCCTCGACGACCTCGCCCGGGGCGACGTGAGCCAGCGCCTGGAGGCGGCCCAGCGCCTCCGCCACGCCTCCGAGGCACTCGTGGTGGAGCTCGTCGCCGAAGCCCGGAAGAAGGGCGCCACCTGGTCCGACATCGGTGAGACCCTCGGGGTCTCGACCCAGGCGGCCCACCAGAAGTACCGCTGGGTCGCCGACCGCCCCGCCCAATCCTGAGCCCACGCCGGCGGCGAATAGCCTCCGGCCCGTGATCCTCTCCGACCGCACGATCCGCGAAGAGCTGGCCAACGGTCGCATCGTCATCGACCCGCTGGACGAGTCGTTCATCCAGCCGTCGTCGGTGGATCTCACGCTCGATCCCCGCTTCCTCGTGTTCCGGAACCACACCCGCGGGATGATCGACGTCAAGCAGGACGCCAGCGACCTCACCGAGATGGTCACCGTCGAGGACGACCAGCCCTTCGTCCTGCACCCGGGCGAGTTCGTGCTCGGGGCGACCCTGGAGCGCATCGGCGTCCCCGGCGACCTCGTCGCCCGCCTCGACGGCAAGTCCAGCCTGGGTCGGCTCGGACTCCTGATCCACTCCACCGCCGGCTTCATCGACCCGGGGTTCCTCGGCCAGATCACGCTCGAGCTGTCGAACGTGCACAACCTGCCCATCACGCTCTACCCGCGCATGAAGATCGG
Organism: uncultured Acidimicrobiaceae bacterium; assembly: GCA_964498565.1. Taxonomy (GTDB): domain Bacteria; phylum Actinomycetota; class Acidimicrobiia; order Acidimicrobiales; family Salinilacustritrichaceae; genus Salinilacustrithrix. Next base: position 2,918 of record CAZCJT010000169.1, on the reverse strand, counting down.
CCAGGTCAGCTTCCTGCGCATGACCACGGCCGCCGACGTGCCCTACGGGACGGGTGCGCTCAAGTCCAAGTACCACGGCCAGGACGGCCCGACGCCCAGCCAGTACTGGAAGAACTTCGAGGCCTGAGCCCGACGCAGCAGCGCCCGCAAGCTGGGCGCGATCTCGTCGAGTTCGGTCAGGGCGCCGGGGCCAGGAGGGGCGTCCACCGCGGCGACCAGGTCGCGAGCGTGCACCGGACGGGCGAGGTGCGCGTCGGCGCCCGACGCCAGCAGGACATCCCGGGATCCCTCCGACTCGAGCACCAGCACCCGGCACGACGAGACCCGGTCGTCGTCGTGGCTGCGGACGAGGTCGAGCACCCGCAGGGCCGATCCCAGGCCGGCGCGGGGCAGGTCCACCACGATGCAGCGGGGCAGCGTGTGCGCCGACTCCTCCAGGGCGGGGGTGACCTCGCTGGCCCGGACGGCGCGCAGGCCGTGCCGGACGAGCAGCCGCGACACGATCTCCACCCCGCCGGGCTGGTCGCCGACGACCAGCACGACCGGCGCCTGGCGGCGGTCGGCGCTCGCCGTCGCCGAAGGCGACACGCTCAGTCGGTCATGGTGAGGGGCGAGCTCGCCTCACGGGCCTCGCCGGCCTCGATGGCCTCGAGCACGTGCATCGCGATGTCGGCCACCTTGGGGCCGTCGTCCTCGGTGCTCGTCGCCTTCACGCCGTCGTCCATCATCACGTAGCAGAACGGACAGGCGGTGGCGATGCGGTCGGCCCCCGTGGCGACGAGCTCACGGGAGCGCTCGTCGTTGACCTTGGTGCCGAGCGACTCCTCCATCCACATGCGTGCGCCGCCGGCGCCGCAGCACATGCCCTTGGTGCCGTTGCGGGGCGCCTCCACGATCTCGACCCCACCGAGGGAGCCGATGACCTTGCGGGGGGACATGTAGATGTCGTTGTGGCGACCCAGGTAGCAGGAGTCGTGGTACACGATGCGCTCGTCGAGGCGGGCCCGGCTCATGTCGAGCTTGCCCTCGTCGATGAGGTTCTCCAGCAGCTGGGTGTGGTGGATGACCTCGTAGTGGCCATCGAGCTGGGGGTACTCGTTGCCGAGCGTGTTGAAGCAGTGCGGGCACTGGGTGACGATCTTCTTGACGCCCATGGTGTTGAGCGTCTCGATGTTCTGCATCGCCAGCATCTGGTAGATGTACTCGTTGCCCGAGCGGCGGGCCGGGTCGCCGGTGCACATCTCGTTGGCGCCGAGGATGGCGAAGTCGAGGCCGGCGCGGCGCATGAGCTTGGCCATGGCCTCGGAGACCTTCTGGTTCTTGTCGTCGAAGGACCCGGCGCAGCCGACCCAGTACAGGTACTCGTGGTCGAAGGCGTCGCCCGGCTCGACGATCTCGATGCCGTCGACCTTGGCCGACCAGTCGCCGCGGGTGGCGTTGGACATGCCCCACGGGTTCCCCTGGTTCTCCATGTTCATGTAGGCGCCACCGAGCTCGGTGGGGAAGTTCGACTCCATGAGCGACAGGTAGCGCCGCATGTCGAGGATCTTGTCGAGGATCTCGATGTTCACCGGGCAGATCTCGTCGCACGCCTTGCACGACGTGCAGGACCAGATCTCCTCGGGCGTGATGCGCTCGAAGAAGGAGTTGGCCGACACGGTGATGTCGGGGACGGTGCCGAGGGGCGGGCTCACCTGCGGGGTGCCGGTGGCGGCCATGACCTCGCCCGACTTGAGCACGATCTCGCGGGGGTCGAGCGGCTTGCCGGTGGCGTGGGCGGGGCAGACGCTGGTGCAGCGGCCGCACATGGTGCAGGCGTCGAGGTCGACCAGCTGCTTCCACGTGAAGTCCTCGACGGTGGAGGCGCCGAAGCTCTCGAGCTCGGTCTCCATGAGGTTCGGCATGGCCTTCATCGCACCCTTGGGGCGCTCCCGATCGCGCAGGTACATGTTGATCGGGCTGGTGAACATGTGGCGCAGCATCGTGACCGGCAGGATCACGAGGAACACCAGGAACGACACGACGTGGGCGATCCACATGGCCTGGTGCCAGCCGTGGACGGCATCGAGGTTCTCGACCAGGCCCGACAGCGGGTACCCGATGAAGCTCCACTTCTCGAAGTCGGGCCGGCCGTCGACGGCGATGCGGAACATCTCGGCCAGGAAGCCGGTGAGGCCGATGGCGAAGAAGGTGCCGAGGATGACGGCGTGCTCGGGCTTGCTCTTCATTCGGATCCGGTACGGCTTCTGCACGTAGCGGCGGACGATGGCCCAGCAGACGCCGACCATGAACAGCAGGCCGGCGGCGTCGCCGACGGCGATGTAGGCGCGGTAGATGTCGCCGTGCAGGAACTTCGCCTCGTCCGGCAGCTGGTGGTTGACCTCGAGCACCGTGGTGACGGCCAGCAGGATGAGGAACGGGAAGTAGATGAGGCTGTGCATGACCCCGGCGGCGGGATCGCGCAGCAGGGTCTGCATGTAGACGCCGGCTCGGAAGTCCTTGAGGCGCTGCTTGACGTTCTTGGTGGTGGTCCGCCGGTTCTCCGGGGCCCCCCGCTCCCAGTTCTTCATGCGCTGGCTGAAGGCCACCGCGCCGTAGAGCAGGGTGATCGGCACGATCATGTAGAAGGCGGCCTTGAGCGGCGACGGGATGTTCCCGAACACCTCGCGCGTGACCTCGGACTCGCCGTGGAACTGGAACACCGTGGCGGCGATGCCCGAGACGACGGTGACGGCCGCGATCAGCACACCGAGCCCGAGGGCCAGCTGGTGCGGCTTGATCCGACGTGGGGACTCGACGGTGGGTTCCATAGCGGGACGGAGGCTACTTCCGGTCACCGAGAGGGGGGAAAGCCCGAGCGCGCGTCGTCCGGGACGCGCACCCGGACGCCCAGGCTGCGGGCCATGCGGGCGGCCAGG
>CAZCJT010000168.1:4842-6031 GCA_964498565.1 uncultured Acidimicrobiaceae bacterium | reverse complement strand
CCCGGGATGGCGAAGCCCGACGGGCCGACCCCACCCCCCACGCCGAAGCCGGCCGTGCTGGCCGGCAGCGCCAGGAGCCCGGCCGTCCGCTGCGCGCCGATGTCGGAGGTGACGCCCATGCGCTGGAGCAACGCGGTGGTGCCGGCCGTCAGCTCCCCGCGGCGCTCGGCCTCCTCCAGCATCCCGAACCGCTGCTGGAACTGGCGGAGCGACTGGATGCCGGCCGTCGTGGAGGCCGTCGCCGACTCGGGCGTGTCCCCCTCGATCGGGTTGCCCGCTCGGGCCATCGCCTCCTTGAACAGGCGGAACTCCTCGGCCTTCGCCTGCTGCATCCCCTCGCTGAGCGGCAACTCGCCGCGAAGGGCCTTGCCCTCGCGCTCCAGGGCGAGGGTCATGTTCTCGTGCGCGATCTTCTCCTGCTCCGTCATGCCCGCGACGATCTCGTCCTCGGTCAGGCGGCGGAAGGTGTCGCCCTCCCGCGCGAGGCCGAGGCCCTTGAGGACGAAGGGCTCCAGAGCGCGCTGCTGCTGCGTGGCTTCCTGCTGCTGCTTGAGCCCCTCCCGCGCAATGGCGATCTGCTCGCGCTGGAGCGCGATCTGCTCGTCGGCGAGGCCGGAGGCGTTCGCCCGCTCCAGCGCCTCCAGCTGGCGCCCCTGCTGATCCAGCGTCTTCTCGGCCAGCTCGAGCTGCTTCTGGAACAGGGGCGTGGCGGCGTCCATGCGGGCCCGCTCGACCCGCATGAGCTCGAGTTGCTCCTGCTGGATCGCGATTTCCTGCGACGTCGGCTTGGGCTCGCTGACCGAACTCCCACCCATCTCAGCCTCCGATCCCGACGCGGTACAGCACGGCGCCGTCATCGGCCCGCCCGTAGGGGCGAGCGTCGCGGAACCAGTAGCGGACGAACCGCCCGAGCGTGTCGCGCTTGGCGTGCACAAGCATCTCGGTGTACCCCGCCGAGCGCGCCACGAGGCAGACCGCACGGCCGAGCGCGCGGGCCGCGGCGGGGCTCCGGTGCTCACGGGCGACGACGAAGTGCCGGAGGTGGAGCCAGCCGTCGACCGTCTCCAGGGTGAAGGCTCCGCGGGGGCCGCCCTGGTCCAGCACGACGGTCGTCCCGTCGTGGATGCGCATGTCGCAGTCCGGGACGCCCTCGGCGCGCAGCATGGCGGCCAGCACGGGGAGGTCGGCG
>CAZCJT010000168.1:1644-4742 GCA_964498565.1 uncultured Acidimicrobiaceae bacterium | reverse complement strand
CCGGCGAGCGCAATCGCCGTGCCCGAGGCGGTCTCGGTGGCGGACCCCACCGCCGTCTCGGAAGTGTTCATCATGACGCTGGAGCCGATGCCCCAGGTGAGCACGGCGCCGGACGGGACCGTGAACGCGAACTTGAAGTCGGGGGTGCTCCCGCTGTCGATGAAGAGGACGAGCTCGAACGCCACGACCTCGCTGGCGGCCAGCGCCACCACGAAGTCGTCGTCATTCTGGAGCGTGGACGACGTGTCGATCGTCTCATCGGCCGCTTTGCGGATGAACTCGACGGAGGAGAGCCCGGTGGTTCCAAGCGCCCCGAGATTCGTGCGTGCCGCCGCCGCTGTACTGGCCCCGGTGCCGCCGTCGGCTACCGCGATGTCCGTGCCGGTCCAGACGCCCGTCGTGATTGTGCCGACGGACGTGATCCCCGTGGCCCCGCTGATCGTCTTGTTGGTCAGCGTCTTCGTGGTGGCGCTGAGGAGCGTGTCGAGCTGGGCAAGCGTCAGCTTCCGCTCGACCCCGTCCGTGTCCTGCTTGGTGAGCAGGAGGTCGGCCACGGCGGCCGTCACGACGGCGGCGAAATCATCGATCTTCTTGGTGGCTATGGCGTCGCCCTCCTCACTGCCACACCGGGCCCAGCGGGAGAAAATCGTAGAGGAGCTGGCTGATGAAGAACCGCTCCCCGTCCACGTTGTCGCGGACGTGCGAGCGGATGCGCGTGCCCACGACGCCGATCGGGTGGCTCACGTTCACGACGCGCGCCGCGAACTCGGGTTCGACGACGAATTCCTCCTCGGTGCCGCCCACGATGTTGTTCCCGGCCTCATCGACGATCTCGTTGCCGGCCTCGTCGACCAGGAAGGCGTCGCCGACGAGCACCTCGCCGTCGACCTCCATGGTCACGGCGACCGTCTCGGCGCCCTGCGGCCGCATGACAAGCCATCCGCGGTCGTAGCGCTTCTGCCCGCGAGCGTCGTCGAAGGTCAACTCCGGGGTCGAGAACTGCCCCCGGTAGGCCGTGCCGTCGTCCGTCGCCGTCGTGGCCTCGAGCCGGTAGGCGAAGCCGGTATAGCCGCCGACCAGGACGCGGTCGAGGCCGCTGACGCGCTCCACGGCAGAGGCGGACACGCCGGCCGCATGCTCGTACTGGTGCCGCACCCAGCCTTCCTCGGCGGGCCGGTCGATGAAGAACACGAGCGACGTGTCGACCCGCGTCTGCCCTGACCGCCGCACGAAGATCTTGAGCGCCCGGAGCTGGGGGTCGTAGACCATGTGCCAGTCGGCGATGTTGGCGATGTCCAGGTTGTCTCTGATCCAGGCGTCGAGGAAGGCCGGGCGCGTCAGGGAGACGGCGCGGTAGTCGCCGACCGTCTGCGTGGCGACCACGGAGTAGACCTGGCCCTCGGCATCCATGACGATCAGGTCATTCGGGGTCAGGGTGACGAGCCGGTCCGTGGCGACGCCGCCCTCCCACTGCGCCCGGTCGTAGCCCCAGTTGGCGGAGGAGGCGTCGTCGTCGTCGACCAGGTAGGCCCGGCGCTTGCCGATGGGGATGAGCCGGCCGCCGAAGGTGGCCAGCGCCACCACGCCGAAACCGTCGCCGGTCTCGATGTCGAGCGTGACGACGTTCGCGTCCGAGAAGTCGTCGCCGCCGGTGGCGGAGGCATACAGCCGCTCTTCAAAGCCGGGCACACCATAGGCCCAGAGGCGCTCGGAGACGCCGCGGCCGTGCACGATCATCTGCTTCGGCCAGTCGCCGCCGGTGCTCCAGTCGGTCGGGATGTCGGTGAGGTTGCTCGTGCTCGCCGCCGCGCCGTCCCACGTCTGCGGCCGGTCGTTGCCCGTGCAGATGTAGAGCGTGTCCTGAAACGACGTCATGTGGACGGCGCGGTCGATCGTCAGGCCGGTCGCAAGCTCGGTCGCGTAGTCCTGCTGGATCTTGCCGTCGCTCGTCGCCGTGACGGTGAACGTGTCGCCGTTCTTGAGGCGGAACTGGGTGATCCCCCAGATCCGGGGCGCGTCCGTGATGACGGTCTCGTTGACCTTCTCAACCCCGCCGCGCGTCTCCCGTCCGCCTCGGTGGAGGTTGATGTTGAGCGCCTCGGTCATGGCCTCCGGGGGCAGGAGGTCGAAATTTGGCGAGGCGCTCCAGCCGCCGCGGTTGCACGCGACGCGGTAGGTCTCGCCTTTGTAGGCCGAGGTGCGCCGGCCGGAGCTCGTGACCGCCATGGGCTACCGCGCGAGATCCCGCACGATCGCGGCGTCGTATCTGGTGCCCGTCACCACGCCGCGATTCAGGTTTCTCAAGGTCAGATGCGCGCCCACCGCCATCTGCGTCGTCAGGCTGTCGAGCGCGATGCCGTACTCGGGCGCGAGGCGCGCGGCCAGGCTCAGCACGATCGCCCCCTCGTACTCGCCCGGGAGGCTCACGGACGTCGCCAGCGCGGCGAGGCTCGTGAGCGGCTTCCACGAGAAGAGCTTCAGCGTGTCGGCCGCGTCGGGGTTGGGGTCGAGGTGGATCTTCCCCAGCGGGTACTCCGGCGCGTAGTAGAGCCGAGTCGGGCGCGCCTCGGTGTCCTTGTCGGTGACGCGGTGGTACTCCTCCAGCGACATGGTGACGGCCACCGGGTAGTCGAGGTCGTCGCTCGTCCGCACGACGGCGGCCACGATCTTGATCGGCCGGGTCGTGTCGAACGTGCCGGCCGAGCCGATCGTGTAGGTCGCCGTCCCCGCCGTGAGAGTGAAGCTCTCCTCCACGACGTTCGGGACCATCAGGCGCTCGGCGCTCCAGAGCGCGAGCATCTGGTTCAGCGCCGTCAGCCCCTGAGCCTCTTGGGTCGACGTCGGGATGCGGATGCCGAGGACACGGAGGCCCCCCTGAATCAAGTCTTGCGCGGTGGCGATGGCCGGCCTCCTCTGGTGGACTTAGGCGGCGGTGGCGACGGCGCTGGCGCGGACGGCTCCGGCTCGTCGAAGACGCGCAGAAGATCCCGCGCCAGCACCAGCGCCCCGTTGAACGCGTGATAGTTGGCCTGCGCCTGCTGGGCGCGCTTCTCCAGCTCGGCGATGCGTTCGACCAACGTCTCACGGGTGAGCATCAG